>JAJLLM010000022.1:0-7104 GCA_033837965.1 Pseudazoarcus pumilus | reverse complement strand
GCGTGCAGATGTGTTTGATTACATCGAGCGCTTCTACAATCCGCGCCGACGCCACTCGACCCTCGGCTACCTCAGTCCGATACAGTTCGAGGAGGCTCAAAAAGCTTAGGTTCGTGTCAACCGAACCGGCAGCAGGCCACTTTATGAGCCTTTGCCTCTGGGTTAAAGACGAACTTAAAACGTCGCTGATCAGCAATCATTCTCTGAATCGCACGGCCTTGCAAACGCCAACGAAACGGCCATACAAGCCAAGCAATACCGCTAATTATTAGCGTTGCAATTACCGTTGAAAGAACTCCACTTGCAACGTCTTGTACGAATAGGGCCATATCCATCGCATCACTCCCATCGAGTGCTGATGTATAAAAATCCACAGTAAATTATAGTTTATCCAGCTTAATTTCCTCGACATATATTGACCCACCTGTAGGCGCCCGCAGTAGCTGTGCTCAACGTCGGCACGTAGTAACACCCAACTTCATTCGTAGATGCATCGACATGCAACGCAAGGAAGTTTGGTTATCACTGCACTGTCCGTCCGAACTCAATGCAGCTGCTCCGGTCTTAGCACACCCGTTATGTCCAAACCTCTCTCCGCTCTGCCCTTCTTCGCTGCCATGCTGCGCCCGTACAAGGCGCGCGTCGCCGTGGCCGCGCTGGCGCTGGTCGTTGCAGCGGTAGCGATGCTTGCCGTCGGCCAGGGGCTGCGCGCGGTGATCGACCAGGGCTTTTCGGCCGGCAACCCGGAGTGGCTGGATCGCACGCTGGCAGCGATGTTCGGCGTGATCGTGGTGCTGACGGCGGCGACCTTCACGCGTTTCTACAACGTGTCGTGGTTGGGCGAGCGGATCACGGCAGACCTGCGGCGCAAGGTTTTCGACCATCTGCTGACCCTGCCGCCTTCGTGGTTCGAGGCCGGGCGCACGGGTGAGGTGATTTCGCGGCTGACCGCGGACACGGCGCAGATCGAGAGCGTGGTCGGGTCCAGTCTGTCGATTGCGCTGCGCAATCTGCTGATGCTGGTGGGCGGGCTGATCATGTTGTTCACGACCAGTCTCAAGCTCACGCTGCTGACGCTGATCGGCGTGCCGCTGGTGATCGTGCCGATCCTGTTTTACGGGCGGCGCGTGCGCAAGCTGGCGCGCGAATCGCAGGACCGCATTGCCGACCTGGGCAACCGCATCGACGAGACCATTCACGAAATCCGCATCGTGCAGGCCTACGGGCATGAGGCGCATGACCGCAATGAATTCGGCCGGCTGATCGGTGAGAGCTTTGCGACGGCGCGGCGTCGCGTGAAGACGCGCTCGATTCTGGTGGCGGCGGTGATGCTGCTGGTGTTCGGGGCGATTGCCTTCATCCTGTGGATCGGCGGGCATGACGTGCTGGCCGGTCGCATCACCGCGGGCGAACTGTCGGCCTTCGTGTTCTACGCGGCGCTGGTGGCCGGCAGCGTGGCGGCGCTGTCCGAGGTGTGGGGCGAACTGCAGCGCGCATCCGGCGCTACCGAGCGGCTGATGGAAATCCTCGACGCCACTCCGGCCATTCGCGCGCCGGCCGACCCACAAGCCCTGCCGGAACCGCCACGCGGTGAGCTGCGCTTTGCGGCGGCCGGCTTCCACTACCCTTCCCGCCCCGACAGCCCGGCGCTGGCCGACTTCACACTGGACGTAGCGCCAGGCGAAACCGTGGCGCTGGTTGGCCCGTCCGGCGCCGGCAAAACCACGGTGTTCCAGTTGCTGCTGCGCTTCTACGATCCCGATTCAGGCCGCATCGAACTCGACGGTGTACCGCTGAACCGCGCCGACCCGCAGGCCGTGCGCAGCCGCATTGCGCTGGTGCCGCAGGAGGCGGTGATCTTCGCGGCCAGCGTGAGCGACAACGTGCGCTACGCCCGCCCCGAGGCCACGCAGGAAGAAGTGGTTGCCGCCTGCAAGGCCGCCCACGCGCATGAGTTCGTGCAGCGCCTGCCGCAGGGCTACGACACCGACCTGGGCGAACGCGGTGTAAAGCTCTCGGGCGGGCAACGTCAGCGCATCGCCATTGCCCGCGCAATCCTGGCCGACCGTCCGGTGCTGTTGCTGGACGAAGCCACCTCGGCGCTGGATGCCGAGAGCGAGCGGCTGGTGCAGTCCGCGCTGGAAGGCCTGATGGAAAACCGCACGACGCTGGTGATTGCCCACCGTCTGGCCACCGTGCAGCGCGCCGACCGCATCGTGGTGATGGACGCAGGACGCATCGTCGAAACCGGCACCCACGCCGAACTGATGGCCCACGACGGGCTGTACGCGCACTTGGCGCGGTTGCAGTTCACCGCCTGAGCCGCCGGAACCTTTCCATGCCGGCATGGCCCATCTGAGGTGATCACAAACCGGAGGACGCATGCCCACCCAGAAAGAGACGCCCCACAGCCAGCTCGATATCGCGCTCGCGCGGCTCGAAGACATTTTCGACCGTCTCGATGTGGACGACGACGTGCGGCAGCGTCTGGCCCGGCCGGCGCTGTCGATCGAAGTCGCCATCCCGGTACGCATGGATGACGGCGCGTTGCAGGTCTTTCGCGGCTGGCGCGTGCAGTACAACGACACGCGCGGACCCACCAAGGGTGGCATCCGTTTCCACCCGAAAGTGTGTCAGGACGAAGTCGCCACGCTGGCGTTCTGGATGACCGTAAAGTGCGCCGTGGCAGGCCTGCCTTTTGGCGGTGCCAAGGGCGGCGTTGCGGTCGATCCGAAGAAACTGTCGCGGCTGGAACTGGAACGATTGTCACGTGGCTACATGCGCGCCGTGGCGGATGTCGTCGGACCGGAGCGCGACATCCCCGCGCCGGACGTAAACACCAACCCGACCGTGATGGGCTGGATGGCCGACGAATACCGCAACATCGCACGGCGCCAGCAGCCGGCCGTGATCACCGGCAAGCCGCTGGCACTGGGCGGCTCCCCCGGGCGGGTCGAATCGACCGGCCGCGGCGCGCTGCAGGTACTGGACCTGTGGCTCGAACGCGAGGGCCGCAAGCCCGAGGACACCACCATTGCGGTACAGGGCTTCGGCAACGCCGGCTACCACTTCGCGCGGCTCGCGCACGAGCGGGGCTACCGCATCGTCGCGCTGTCCGACTCCAAGGGCGCGATGCTCGACCGCCGCGGGCTCGATCCTGAGCCGATCTGGCGCCACAAGCACGAGCAGCGCGAGCTGAAGAACATGGTGTATTGCGAGGAATCGGTGCTGTGCGAATGCGACGGCGCCGAGGAAATCGACCACGACGCGCTGCTCGCACTCGACGTGGACGTGCTGGTGCTCGCCGCGCTCGAAGACCAGATCCACGCCGACAACGCCGACGACGTGCGCGCCGGCCTGATACTCGAAATCGCCAACGGCCCGGTCACAGCTGAGGCCGACGCGAAGCTCGCCGAGCGCGACATCCCGGTGCTGCCGGACGTGCTTGCCAACACCGGCGGCGTGATCGTCAGCCACCTCGAATGGGTACAGAACCGCTGTGGCGAGCAATGGGACGAAGACACCGTAAACGAGCGACTGGCCGAGCGCATCGCGCGTGAGGCCGCCGCGGTATTCGACACCGCCGAGGACAAGGACGTGACCCTGAGAACGGCCGCGTGGCTGCACGGCGTAGGCCGCATCGCCGACGCCATCGGCCAGCGCGGCACGGTGCGCGACTTCCGCAACTGAGCCTGCCGCGGGGCCGCTCGGGCGCCCGCGATGGTAGACTTCCGCCCTTTCCGAACCCCGGACGCGGCCGCGTCCGCGCGTGCCCGAGCGGTGCGCCGCGCCGGCCCCGCCCGACTACTCCGAGCGGTAATCCATGGCCCAATACGTAATGTCGATGCTGCGCGTGAACAAGGTTGTTCCGCCCAAGCGCCAGATCATCAAGGACATTTCCCTCTCCTTCTTCCCCGGCGCCAAGATCGGCCTGCTCGGCCTGAACGGCGCGGGCAAGTCGACCGTGCTGCGCATCATGGCCGGCGAGGACAAGGAGTTCGACGGCGAGGTGCAGTGGCTGGCCGGCATTCGCCGCGGCTATCTGGCGCAGGAGCCGCAGCTCGACGCGAGCAAAACGGTGCGCGAGGAAGTTGAATCCGGCCTCGGCGAGATCATGGAGGCCAAGCAGAAGCTCGAAGAGATTTACGCCGCCTACGCCGAACCGGACGCCGACTTCGACAAGCTGGCCGAGGAACAGGCCAGGTACGAGAACATCATTGCCGCGGCCGGGAACGACACCGAAACGCAGATGGAAATCGCCGCCGACGCGCTGCGTCTGCCGCCGTGGGATGCCATCATCGGCAACCTCTCGGGTGGCGAGAAGCGCCGTGTGGCGCTGTGCAAGCTGCTGCTGTCCAAGCCCGACATGCTGCTGCTGGACGAACCGACCAACCACCTCGACGCCGAATCGGTGGAATGGCTGGAGCAGTTCCTGGTGCGCTTCCCGGGCACCGTGGTGGCGGTGACCCACGACCGCTACTTCCTCGACAACGCCGCCGAGTGGATTCTCGAACTCGACCGTGGTCACGGCATTCCCTGGAAGGGCAACTACTCCTCGTGGCTGGAGCAGAAAGGCGCGCGCCTGGAGCAGGAAGCCAAGCAGGAAGCCGCCCACATGAAGGCCATGAAGCAGGAGCTGGAGTGGGTGCGCTCCAACCCCAAGGCCCGTCAGGCCAAGAGCAAGGCGCGTCTGGCGCGCTACGAGGAAATGTCCTCGGTCGAATACCAGCGCCGCAACGAGACGCAGGAAATCTTCATTCCGCCGGGCGAGCGCCTGGGCGACAAGGTCATCGAGTTCAACGGCGTGTCCAAGGCCTTCGGCGACAAGCTGCTGATGGACAACGTGAGCTTCAGCATTCCGCCGGGCGCCATCGTCGGCATCATCGGTCCCAACGGCGCGGGTAAATCCACGCTGATGAAGATGATCCGTGGTCTGGATACGCCCGACTCCGGCAGCATCGACATCGGCCCGACCGTGCAGATTGCGTCCGTCGACCAGTCGCGCGAAGGCCTGCCCGACGACAAGACGGTGTTCGAAGCCATCGCCGAAGGCGCCGACGTGCTCACCGTGGGCCGCTTCGAGATGCCGAGCCGTGCCTACATCGGCCGCTTCAACTTCAAGGGCGGCGACCAGCAGAAGATCGTCGGCAACCTCTCCGGTGGTGAGCGCGGCCGTCTGCATCTGGCCAAGACGCTGATCTCGGGCGGCAACGTGCTGCTGCTGGACGAGCCGTCCAACGACCTTGACGTGGAAACCCTGCGCGCGCTCGAAGACGCGTTGCTGGAATTCGCCGGCTGCGCGCTGATCGTGTCGCACGACCGCTGGTTCCTCGACCGCATCTGCACCCACATCCTCGCGGCCGAAGGCGATTCGCAGTGGACCTTCTTCGCCGGCAACTACCAGGAATACGAAGAGGACAAGAAGAAGCGCCTGGGTGAAGAAGGCGCCAAGCCCAAGCGCATCCGCTACAAGCCGATTTCGCGCTGAGGCCCGCGGAGGTCACATGCCGGTCATCTTCCGTTATCGTGGCTTCCGGTTCTTCTTCTATTCCAACGAGGGCAATCCGCGCGAGCCGGTACACGTGCACGTCCGTGGCGCCGAGGGTGAAGCCAAGATATGGCTGCAACCGGCGGTGACGGTGGCGAACAGCGAGGGGTTCGACGCACGGACACTTGCCGAACTGGTCAGAGTGGTCGAGAACAACACAGAACTCATCGAGAGGTCCTGGCATGAATACTTCGCCTAAGCATGCTCGTTTCGACGAACACACCATGTGGGTGGAATTGCAGGATGGCCGTGTGATCGGAGTGCCGCTCGCATGGTTTCCGCGTCTGCTCAATGCCTCCGCCGAGCAACGCGCCCGATTTGAGCTGAGCCCCGGTGGCCTGCACTGGGAAGAACTCGACGAAGACATCTCCGTTGCCGGCCTGCTGGCCGGCCGGGGTGACGTGACGCACCCGCCGCGCGCCGTTGCCTGAACGCGCACGGCCTGTCATTGCGAGCGCAGCGAAGCAATCTCCGCAGTCATTCGAGATTGCTTCGTCGCTGCGCTTCTCGCAATGACAGGCACCTGAATTCATCGGATTTGTGAACGCATGACCCGAATCGGAACCCCGCTCTCCTCCTCCGCCACGCGCGTGCTGCTGTGCGGCTCGGGCGAACTCGGCAAGGAAGTCGCCATCGAGTTGCAGCGCCTGGGCTGCGAAGTGATCGCGGTTGATCGCTACGCCAACGCACCGGCCATGCAGGTGGCACACCGCAGCCACGTCATCAGCATGCTGGACGGCGCCGCGCTGCGCGCCGTGATCGAGCAGGAAAAGCCGCAGTACATCGTGCCGGAGATCGAGGCCATCGCCACGGCGACGCTGGTGGAACTGGAGCGCGAGGGCTACACCGTGGTGCCGACCGCGCGTGCCACGCAGCTCACGATGGACCGCGAGGGCATCCGTCGCCTGGCTGCTGAAACGCTGAATCTCCCGACCTCACCCTACCGCTTTGCCGACACCTTCGAGGATTACGCCGCTGGCGTTGCGGCCATCGGTTTTCCATGCGTCGTGAAGCCGGTGATGAGTTCGTCCGGCAAGGGCCAGAGCGTGCTGCGCAATGCCGACGACGTGCGCCCCGCCTGGGACTACGCCCAGGAAGGCGGCCGTGCCGGTGCCGGCCGCGTCATCGTCGAAGGCTTTGTCGATTTCGACTACGAAATCACGCTGCTCACAGTGCGCCACATCGGCGGCACGAGCTTCTGCGAGCCGGTCGGCCACCGTCAGGAAGACGGCGACTACCGCGAATCCTGGCAGCCGCAGGCGATGAGCCCGGCCGCCCGTGCGGAAGCCGAGCGCATCGCCCACGCCGTTACCGAATCGCTCGGCGGGCGCGGTCTGTTCGGCGTGGAGTTGTTCGTGAAGGGCGATCAGGTGTGGTTCAGCGAAGTCTCACCGCGCCCACACGACACCGGGCTTGTCACGCTGATCTCGCAGGATTTGTCCGAGTTCGCGCTGCATGCGCGCGCCATTCTCGGCCTGCCGATTCCGGGCGTGCGCTTCCACGGTCCGTCGGCATCCGCCGTCATCCTGGTCGAAGGCGACTCGGACAAGACGGCC
>JAJLLM010000021.1:0-17809 GCA_033837965.1 Pseudazoarcus pumilus | reverse complement strand
ATGAACAGCAGGATGAGCAGGGCCGGCAGCACCGCCCCCAGCGTCACCAGCGGCCACACGCTGGCGCGCTGGCGCGCGTGCAGCGCGAGGATGAACAGGCCGGTGAGCGAGAACAGCAGGCAGGCCGCGGCGAAGACATCGATGAACCAGCTCCACGCCGTGCCGGTGTTGCGGCCCTTGTGCAGGTCGTTGAGCCAGGCGACGGTGCCGCGGTCGGTGAGCTCGTACTCGAACTCGCCGCTGGCGCGGTCGATGGCCAGCCAGGCGTCGCCGCCGGGGCGCGGCAGGGCGAGATAGACCTCATCGGCCGACCACTCGGCCGGCTGCGCCGGGATGTGCCGGCCCAGTTCCCGACCGATCCAGCGCCGCACTTCGCGCGGCAGCGGCGCGGCCTCGGCGTCGGGTTCGAGTTGCGCGCGCAGTTCGTCCGGCAGGGCACGGGTGACGCTGCTGCGCTGCGGGGCCGATTCGAGACTGCCCGAGTGATTCAGCGTGAAGCCGGTGACGGCGAACATCAGCATGCCGACCAGACAGATGGCCGAGCTGATCCAGTGCCACTGCATGAGTTGGCGCATCCACCAGGCGCGGCGGGCCTGGGGCGAATGGGCTGCGCGAGGCGCCGTTGTTTCCGCGTGTGCTCGGGTCATTCAGAAAGCGGATGCCGCCCGCAGGCGGCATTCATCCGGTCAGAAGCGATAGTTGGCGGAGACCCAGAAATTGCGGCGTGCGTCTATGTTGTTGTAATCGAACTGCTCTTCCCAGCCGCCGGAGCCATCGCTCACGACCTTGTAGGTCGTGAAGTCTTCGTCGAGCAGGTTGTTGATGCGCCCGCTGATGGTGAAATTCTTGGTCAGCTGATACACCGCGCCGAGGTGGAAGATCTCGTAGCCCTTGTAGTAGCGCGGGTTGCCGGCGTCGTCCTTGCCGCGGTAGCGCTTGGTGCGGGCTTCCATCGTCAGATACACGTTGAGGTCGGAGCGTGCTTGCCAGTCCACCGTGGTGTTGAGCATGTGCTTGGCGGTCTGCGTCAGCGGCATGCCCTTGTCCGCGCCGCTCTTCTGCTCGCTGTCGGTGTAGGTGTAGTTGCCGCGCAGGGCCCAACGCTCGGCGATCTGCCAGCGGCCGGCCACCTCGATGCCCTTGATCACGGCCTTGTCTACGTTGATCTTCTGGCGGTAGCTGCCGTAGCCGAGATCGGTGTAGTCACCCAGATTCACGCACGGACGGACGCCGCCGGTAGCCTCGCAGCTCTGCGTGGCCTCACCGTTCATGATCTTGTCCTTGAAATCGTTGTGGAACAGCGTGACGTTGAAGTTGTGGCGCGCCGGGTGATCCCAGTACACCGCGACTTCGGTGTTGCGGCTCTTCTCGGGCTTGAGGTCGGGGTTGCCGGCGAAGGGCGAGGTGCCCTGGCCGCCGAAGCCGGTGATGCCGTCGTACAGGTCGGTGGTCTTGGGCGTCTTGTAGCCGGTGCTGATGCCGCCCTTGACGGTCCATTGCGGATTGACCTTGTAGGTGCCGTAGAGACGTGGCGAGACGTTGCTGCCGAACAGGTCGTGCTCGTCGTGGCGCACGCCGGCCGTCAGTGTGAAGTTGTCGGTCGGCATCCAGTTGTCTTCGATGAACAGCGACCACATGCGGTGCTTCTGCAGATCGCCGCCGCTACCGGCCTCCAGCCCGAACACGTCGTCCTTCAGCTCGCCGCGGATGATCTGGCCGCCCACGACCAGCAGGTGATCACCGGCCAGGCCGTTGAGCGGAATGTCGAGACGGCCGTCGAGGGTGTATTGGTTGCTCTGCAGCGTGCGTTTGTCACGCGGCAGGAAGGTGCTCTCCGCAATCGCGCGACGCTCGTCCTCGTCCAGGCCGGCATAGGCGCCGGTGCCGTCGTACATCTCCTGCAGCAGCGCGCGTTCGGCCACCGAGAACGGCATGGTGCGGCCGTTGTTGTCGGTCTCGACGTAGGACAGGGCGACGAAGCTGGTGCCGAAGTCCCAGTCGCCCTCATGGCTCAGCGACCAGGCATTGCGGGTGAACTCCTGTTCCTCCGCATAACCGGCGCGCGGCTGCACGGTGCCGCTGCCGTTGGCGCGCCAGATGGTATCGATGCTGTCGACGGTGCCGAGCGGGAAGCTGTTGCTGTCGTAGGGCTCGTTGTCGTAGACCTGCTTGGAGGCGTCGTAGTCGAAGGTGATGCGCTGGTTGTCGGTCGGCGTCAGGTGCAGGCTGAAGCCCAGCGCCTTGTTGGTGTTGTCGACGGTTCGGCCGCCGCCGCCGAAGCCCAGCGTCGGCGTGAACAGCGAGTTGTCCGGCGCGCGGGTGGAGCTCAGTTCAGGGCTGGAAGCTTCGCGGTCATACAGGCTGCCGCGCACGCTCATCGACAGCAGGCCGGGCTTGATCGGGCCGCGCAGGCTGAAGTCGGTGGTGGTGGCATCACCGAAGTCGCTTTCCTGCTGGAAGGTGCGGCCGTAGGTCACCGAGCCGGTCCATTCCTTGGCGTCCTTCTTGGTGATGATGTTGATCACGCCGCCCAGCGCATCGGCGCCGTACAGCGTGGAGGCGGGGCCGCGGATGACTTCGATGCGCTCGATGGCGTCGAGCGGCGGTACGTGGTTGAACTGGTTGCCGCCGAAGTTGTTGGGGTAGATGTCGCCGTGGTTGTTCTGACGCTTGCCGTCGATCAGCACCAGCGTGTAGTCCGAACCCATGCCGCGCATGCTGATGGTGCGCTGGCCGGTCTTGTCGGTGGTTTCGCCAACGTCCACGCCTTCGAGCTCACGCACGGCGTCCACCAGCGAGGTGTAGGGCTTGCGCGCAAGTTCTTCCTTGCTGACGACCGAGATGCTGGCCGGCGCGTCGGTGATCTTCTGTTCGAAACCGGTGGCGGTGACGACGACGTCCTGCAGGCGGACGTCGGATTCCTGTGCGAGAGCGGCGGGTGTGGCGAAGGCCAGGGCGAGCGCGTAGCTCAGCGGACGATAGGGAACAGCAGAGCGTGCGCTCTGCGCGGTGCGAGCCATCATGGGCACTCCAGTCAGTAGTGGGGGTGTTGGCTGGCTGACTGGTTGGCGCGGGGTGTGGCGCGGTGCAGGTGGCTGGCTACAAAGTCACGAAATGATAATGACTCGCATTAAAGTTTGCAACAATTGTGTCAGGACCGACTTACTGCTCTGTCGTCGGCGGGCGCCAGCCGCCGCCCAGTGCCTTGTACAGGTCGGTGGTGGCGGTCAGCCGCGCAAGGCGCTGCTGGGCGAGCTGGTCCTGCGTCTGGAACAGCGTGCGCTGGGCGTCGAGCACGGCCGCGAGGTCGTCCGCCCCTTCGCGGTAGCGCAGCTCGGACAGGCGCAGGCTGCGTTGCGCTTCGTCACGGATGGCGCGCTGAGATTGCTCCAGTTCGCCGGCGCGGGCGACGTTGCCGAGCGCATCCTCGACTTCCTTGAGGGCGGTCAGCACGCTCTGGCGGTAGGTCTCGACCAGTTCGCGCTGGCGTGAGCGGGCGGTGTCGACCTGTGCGCGCAGGCGGCCGCCGTCGAAGATCGTCTGTGCCAGCGCGGCGGCGATGGAGGTGCTGCGCGTGGGGTCGACCAGCGACAGCAGGGCGGCGCTGGCCAGACCGACCGAGCCGGTGAGCTGCACGCTGGGCAGCAGCGCGGCGCGCGCGGCGGCGACGTTGGCATCGGCCGCGGCCAGGCGCGCTTCGGCGGCGGCGATGTCGGGGCGGCGGGTGAGCAGTTCGGCGGGCAGGCCGGCCGCCACGCTCGGCACGGCCAGCGCGGCGAGTTGCCCTTCAGGCGTCTCGAAGGCCTGCGGAAATTCGCCGGCCAGCAGCGCCAGCGCCGAGCGCGTCTGGCGCAACTGCACTTCCAGCGGCGGGATGCCGGCGCGCTGTGACAGCACGGTGGTGCGCTGGCGCGAGACATCCAGCGCCGAGGCAGCACCGTTGCGGTAGCGCACTTCCACCAGCGTGAGCAGGCGTTCGGCCAGTTCCAGGTTCTCGCGCGCGATGCGCAGACGCTCTTCCAGCGCGAGGGTCTGGAACCAGGTCGAGGCGACGTTGGCATCCAGACTCAGGCGCACGCCGTCCAGATCGAAACGGCTGGCGGCGAGGCTGGCCGAGGCAGCGTCCACGCCGGCCGCGAGGCGGCCCCACAGGTCTACTTCCCACGAGATCGACAGGCTGGCCGAGCTAGCCTCGGTGGTCGTGGTGGATTCGCCGTCGGGCCGGCTGCGGCGCTCGCTGGTGCTGGCGCCCAGGCTCACGCCGGGCAGGCGCGAGGCGCCGGCCGTGCGCAATTGCAGTTCGGCCTGCACCACCCGTTCGGTGGCAATCGCCAGCCCCGGGTTGTGGTTGCGCGCGTTGCGTACCAGGGTATCCAGCGGCGGGGCGTCGAAGGCGCGCCACCATTCGGCGTCGACCGCCGCCGCGGTGGGGTCGGCGGCTTCGCTCCAGCCGGTCGGCAAGGCGTAGTCCGGGCGTGACGAAGGCTCGGTGACAGCGCAGCCGGCAATCGCCAGTGCGGCCAGCGCGGGAAGCAGGGGGCGGGCGGACAGGAGCATCTTCATTCGGAGGCGAGTGCGGCAACGGGGTCGAGGCGGGCGGCCTTGCGCGCGGGCAGGAAGCCGAACAGCAGGCCGGTGGCAAAGGCGCAGCCAAAGGCCAGCGCCACCGGGGCAACGGAATACACCACCGGCGTGCCGAGCGATTCCACCAGTGCGGTGACACCCAGGCCGCAGGCGACGCCGATCACGCCGCCCAGCGCGGAGACGGTGAGCGCCTCGATCAGGAACTGCTGCAGGATGTTGCGCGTGCGGGCGCCGGTGGCCATGCGGATGCCGATTTCGCGGGTGCGTTCGGTGACCGACACCAGCATGATGTTCATCACGCCGATGCCGCCCACCAGCAGCGAGATGGCGGCAATCGAGCCGAGCAGGATGGTCATGGTGTTCTGCGTGGCCGACACGCTTTCGATGATCGAGGCCATGTTGCGGATGTTGAAATCCTCCAGCCCGTGGCGCGCCAGCAACTGCTCGTGCACGCGCTGCTGCACGGTGTCGATGTCGTGTCCGTCGGCCACCGCGACGGTGATCGAGCGCAGGTAGCGCTGACCGAACAGGCGCAGGCTGCCGGTGGTCCAGGGTACGAAGATCACGTCGTCCTGGTCGCGTCCCCAGCCGGTGGCGCCCATCGGCGCCATCACGCCGACGATCTGGAACATCACGTTGTTGATGACCACGTACTCGCCGACCGGCGAGCGCGCGCCGAACAGCGCGTTGGCCACGGTCTTGCCGAGTACCGCGACGGTAGCGTAGCGGGCGTCATCCTCAGCGCTGAAGAAGCTGCCTTCGGCGACCGCCCAGGTGCGCGCCACCACGAAGTCCGCCGAGGTGGCGCTGGCGGTGGTGCGGTGGTCAGCGTTGCCATAGCGGATGGTGACGCTGCCTTCCTGCTCCGGCACGGCCGCCAGTACGCCGGGCAGTTCGCCGACGGCCTGCATGTCCTGCAGTGACAGCGTGGCGGTGACGTCCCGCCCGCGCTGGTTGGGGGTGCCGGGGCGCACCGTGAGCAGGTTGGAGCCCATCGCGCTGATGCGGTCCACCACGGCCTGCTTGGCGCCGTCGCCGATGGCCAGCATGGTGATCACCGAGGCCACGCCGATGACGATGCCGAGCAAGGTGAGGATGGTGCGGAAGACGTTGGCGCGCAGCGCCCGCACGGCGGTGAGGGTGGCTTCGATGAGTTCGCCCAGCGGCGAGCTGCGGTCTACATGCGGCTCGAAGGCGCTCTGCACCGCGGGCGGCTGCGGGCCGGGGTCGGACAGGATGCGGCCGTCGCTGATCTCGATGATGCGGTCGGCGTGGGCCGCCACCTCGCGGTCGTGCGTGATCAGGATGACGGTGTGGCCCTTGGCGGACAGTTCGCGGATGAGCTGCATGACGTCCGCGCTGCTGCGCGTGTCGAGCGCGCCGGTCGGTTCGTCGGCGAGGATGATGCGGCCGCCGTTCATCAGCGCGCGGGCAATCGACACACGCTGCTGCTGGCCGCCGGAGAGCTGGCTGGGGCGGTGGTGGGTGCGCTCGCCCAGACCCAGTTCGCCCAGCAGCGCGGTGGCGCGCGCGTGGCGCTCGGCGGCCGGGGCGCCGGCGTAGATGGCCGGCACTTCGACGTTCTCGGCGGCGGTGGCGGAGCCGATCAGGTTGTAGCTCTGGAACACGAAGCCGAAGTCTTCGCGGCGCAGACGGGCCAGCTCGTCGCGGTCGAGCTGCGACACGTCCCGTCCCATGAAGCGGTATTCGCCGGTGGTCGGGCGGTCGAGGCAGCCGAGGATGTTCATCAGCGTCGACTTGCCCGAGCCGGACGCGCCGATGATGGCGACGAACTCGCCGGCATGAATGCTGAGGTCGATGCCGTGCAGCACGCGCGTCTCGATCTCGCCGTTGTGATAGGTGCGCGTGATGCCGCGCAGCTCGATCAGCGGCGTGCTGCCTGCGGCGGCAGCCGGTGTGGCGAGGTGGGGTTCGGCCTTCATCGCGGCGGCATCGGCGGATTACGGGTGCCCGCGGCGCCGGCTGCACGCGCGCCGACGACCACACGCTCGCCGGCTTCCAGGCCGGACACGATCTGCGCCGCGATGCGGCTGGTCAGGCCGACCTGCACTTCGCGTTCCTGGATGGCGCCCTTGTCGTCGAGCACGCGCACGGTGGCCTTGCGTGCCGGCGGACCGCGGCGTTCGCCATTGGTGGCGGGGGTATTGCCTTCTGCGGCGCGGGTCGGATGCTCACCGCGCGGTGCACCGTCCGGGCGTTGGCCGGCGCCCGCTGCGCGCGGCGTGCGCGCGGCCAGGCCCGACACGGCGGCAATCGGCACGCTCAGGGCGTCTTCCGCGCGCGCGACGACGAAGAACACCTGTGCGGTCATCTGCGTCATCAGCCGGCGGTCGGTGTTGGGCACTTCGAACAGGGCGTTGTAGAGCACCACGTTGTTGGTGACGGTGGGGGTGGGGTCGATGCGGCGCAGCGTGCCTTCCCAACGCTGGCCCTCGCCGCCGAGGGTGGTGAACCACACGCTCATGCCGGGCCGCAGGCGGCCGACGTCGGCTTCCGAGACCTGCGTCTCGACCGTCATGGTCGACAGGTCGGCAATGCGCAGGATGGTCGGCGCGGACTGGTTGGCGTTCAGCGTCTGGCCCTGGCGTGCGGTGATCGACACCACGGTGCCGGCCATCGGCGCGCTGATGCGGGTGTATTCGAGGTTGGCTTCATCGGCGCGCAGGCTGGCTTCGGTCTGCTCGATCTGCGCCTTCAGAGCCTCGATCTGGGCACGCGCGGCGCGCAACGAGGCCTCCGCCGTCTGCAGCGCTTCGCGCGTGGTGGCGTCCTCGCGCATCAGGTTGCGCTGGCGCTGCGCCTGCAGTTCGGCCAGTTCCAGCGAGGCCTCGCGTTCGAGCAGCTGCGCGCGCTGGTTGCGCAGCTGCGCGCGCGTGGCATCCACCCGGCTGGCCAGTACGCGGGCATCGATCTCGGCCAGCAACTGACCGGACTCGACCATGTCGCCGACCTCGACGTGGATGTGGTTGAGCAGGCCCGAGACCTGCGCGCCGACATCGACGTAATCGCGCGGCTGCAGCGTGCCTGTGGCGGTGACGACGTCTTCCAGCAAACCGCGCTGGACGGTGGCCACCGACAGGCCGGCGGCGGGGTCACCGTTGCCGAACAGGGTGTCACGGGCAAACCAGGCGCCGGTCGCGACGGTCGCGACGAGTGCGCCGGCGATGAACAGGTAGGGGAGCGTGCGGCGGGGCGGGCGGACGGTCATGTTGGCGGCTAGGCAGGTGGCGTCGGGTTTCTACGGGATGAACAGTACGTGACCGTGTGTGTTTGCTTTGTATCCTAGTGAAGCACTACGGGCCGGCAGTGCCGGCCCGTAGTGTGATGTGTGCGCGGTCAGCGCTGTGGCACGGTGATGAATCCCATCTTGGCGATGCCGGCGTTGCGCGCCTCCGCCATGACTTCGGCGAGGATCTGGTAGCGCGTGTCGCGGTCGGCGCGCAGGTGCAGTTCGGGCTGCGGTTCCTGCTGCGCGGCTTCGCGCAGGCGCGCGGGAATCTCGCTGTGCTCGATGGGCTGGTCGTTCCAGTACAGCTTGCCGTCACCGTCCATGGCCAGCGTGACCGTTTCGGGCTTCTGGTTGGTGGCCTGCGTGGAAGCCTTGGGCAGATCGATCTGCACCGAGTGGGTGAGCAGCGGCGCGGTGATCATGAAGACGATGAGCAGCACCAGCATCACGTCGATGAGCGGGACCATGTTGATCTCGCTCATCTGCGGCGTGCCGCCCTGCTGGTTGAATCCGCCGAAAGCCATCATGCGGCTCCCTGGTTGGCGGCGCGCAGATCGGCCGCAGCCGGCTTGCGCGGGCGGGCGGCCTGGGCGCCGCTGGCCAGCCGCGAACCGGTGCAGAACCAGGCGTGCAGGTCGTGGGCGA
The DNA here is from genome assembly GCA_033837965.1 of Pseudazoarcus pumilus. Lineage (GTDB taxonomy): Bacteria > Pseudomonadota > Gammaproteobacteria > Burkholderiales > Rhodocyclaceae > Pseudazoarcus > Pseudazoarcus pumilus_A. The sequence continues at coordinate 9,330 of JAJLLM010000021.1, read as the reverse complement.
AGGCGTCCAGTTCGTTCAGTTCCAGGCGGTTGGCGCGGTTGAAGGCGTTGTAGGCGAGCACCGCGGGAATCGCGACGAAGAGGCCGAAGGCGGTCATGATCAGCGCTTCGCCGACCGGACCGGCGACCGCGTCGAGCGTGGCCATGCCGGAGGCGCTGATGCCGATCAGCGCACCGTAGATGCCCCACACCGTGCCGAACAGGCCGACAAAGGGCGCGGTGGAGCCGATCGAGGCCAGCACCGTCAGACCGGATTCAAGCTTTGCGGTGGAGATGGCGATGGATTTGCGCAGTGCGCGCGTCACGAACTCGTCGGCATCCAGCGTGCCGCCCAGCGTTTCCGAGCCGGCGTGGTTGCGCACATGCTCGGTGGCCGCGACGCCCTGGCGGGCGAGCGCCTCGAAGGGCGAATCCGGCGCGGCCTGCGACAGGCGCTCCAGCCCCTCGCCGAGGCTGCCGGCCTGCCAGAACGATTCGACGGCCGCTTCGTGACTGCGGGCACGCATCTGGCGCAGCGCGCGCAGCACGATCAGATACCAGCTCGCGACCGACATCACGACCAGCGTGAAGGCGACCAGCTTGATGACGATGTCGGACTGTGCCCACAGGTGGGCGAGGCCGAAGGTTTCATTCGGGGTCATGGACCTTATCCCTCAAGTTTGAAGACGACGGGTACGAGTACCCAGGATGCGACATTGCGCTCGCCCTTCTTCGCGGGGACGAAGCGCCAGCCCGCGACCGAGGCGCTGGCCGCACGGTCGAGCCGGGGCGAACCCGAGCTCTCGGAAATCTCGACTTTCTGCGCGCGCCCTTCCGCGCTGACGAACACGCGCAGCATGACACGACCTTCCTCGCGCATGCGCTTGGACAGCGCCGGATACGGTACATCCGGATTGTTCAGGTAGGCAGCGTCATAGCGTGCCTCGACCACCGCCGGAGCCGCGGGCTGCGGCTGGCTGCGCGGAGCCGGTGGCGGCGGGGCAGGCGGCTTTGCCTCCGGTGGCGGCGCAGGCGGGGGTGGGGGTGCCGGTGGGGCAGGCGGTGCCGGGGGCGGTGCAGGCGGACGCGGCTCGGCCTTTGCGAGCGGCGGCGGCTCGGGCAGCTCCGGCAATTCCGCACGGCTCGGCGTCGCCTGCGCAACGGGCGGCATGGGGATGGGTCTGGGTGCTTGCGCCACGCGCGGCAGCGGCGGCAACTCGGCCACCGGGGCGGGCTTCGGCGTGGGCAACGGCTCCGCGCGCGGCATCGGCAGCGGCTCGGGCAGTGCTACAGGCGCGGGTTGCGGAGCCGGCTGCGGCAGTGGCTCCGGAGTCGGTGCAGGCTGCGGCAGTGGCAGCGGTTCAGCCACCGGCTCGGGTGCGGGGACGGGTTCCGCGACCGGTTCGGGCAGCGGCACCGGCTCGGGCAAGGGCAGCGGTTCCGGCACCGGCGGTGGCGGAAGTGGTTCGGGAGCCGGCTGCGGGGGAACCGGTTCGGGTGGCGGAGGGGGCGGCTCGGGGAGCGGTTGCGGCTTCGGAGCCGGTTTCGGGGCTTGCGGCGGTTCGGGTGCCGGAGGGGGCTCCGCGACGCTGGTGGGGGCTTCGAGCAAGGTGACGGCCACGACCGGCTCGGGCAGGACGTCGGGGCGCTGCTGCACGCGTGCCAGCGCAAACAGGCCGCCGAGGTGCGCGAGGATCACCACGCCGAGCAGCACACGGCGTTCGCTGCCGGAGCCGGCGAAACGGGACACGTTGCCAGCGCTCATCGCAGCATCAGATCAAGCAGCAGGGCTACCAGCGCCACGACGACCAGGGTGCGCAGGGGCGCGAAAGCCTGACGACGGACGGCGGGTTGCGCAGAGGAGTGCGGGGCCGGTGCGTGGTGCATGGGTTCAGTTCACGTTGTTGGCCCGCTGGCCGGCTCGTTCCGCGCGAGAGCGGGCCGGCTGGAGTGCCCGGAGGCGGCGCCGCGGTCTGCTGCGGCGCCAGCGGCAGGGTCAGCTGCCGCCTGCCTCCATCTGGGATTGCAGGTAGTTCTGCAGGCCGACCTGGTCCACCAGGCTGATCTGCGTCTCGAGGTAGTCGATGTGCTCTTCAGTGTCGGCCAGGATGTGCTCGAACAGCTCGCGCGACACATAGTCCTTACAGGACTCACAGTAGGCCACGGCGTCGATCAGGTGGGTGCGGCCGCCGTATTCCAGCTTCAGGTCGCCGGCCAGGCATTCCGGCACGTTTTCACCGATCAACAGCTTGTCGAGGTTCTGCAGGTTGGGCAGGCCGTCGAGGAACAGGATGCGCTCGATGAGCATGTCGGCATGCTTCATCTCCTCGATGGATTCGTCGTATTCGTGCTTGCCGAGCTTGGTCAGGCCCCAGTTCTTGTACATGCGCGCATGCAGGAAGTACTGGTTGATGGCGGTGAGTTCGATGGTCAGTTGGCGGTTCAGGTGCTGAATGACTTTCTTGTCGCCTTTCATGATGCCTCCAGGGCAAGGGCGACGCTGCCGGCGCAGGCCGGCACGGGGTTCCATGAGCGGTCTGCGCGATTCTCGAGCGCGGTGGCGAGGCAGCGCCGCGCGGATTCCGCGCAGCACGCGCAATCAGCGGCCACACCGAGTTGCTGGCGCAGATCGCGCATGCGGCAGGCGCCATGCTCGACTGCTTGCTCGATCTGTTTTTCGGTGACCGCGTTGCAGATGCAAATGTACATCCCGAAGGCTCTCAATGAAACCGCGAATCCGGCTGGATGCGCTTACTTGGTGAGGATCAGTTTCCCGGCGCGCGTGGCGCGCAGGACGTAGCGCGTGCCGAGGTGGTCGATGGCGATGCACGAGCCGCCCTGCAGCAGCGCGGCACTCGACAGCGCCTCGGCCGTCAGGGCCGCGTCATCCGACGGCGGCGCGGCGTGGGCAGAGCGATCCGGGCAATCCGCGGGGGCGCTGTTATGCATGATGAAACTAACGCAAATGAAAACAATTCGTATTTAACGGCCAAAGCGGGCTGCGGGTCAAGCGGGAATCGTTCACAAGTGTGCGGGGCTCAGTGCGTGCGGTGGCTGTACAGCAGCCAGAGGCCGGCGCCGATCATCGGTACGCACAGCCATTGCGCCGTGGACAGCCCGAGCGAGAGGGTGCCGAAGATGCCCGGATCGGGCGTGCGGAAGAACTCGGCCGCGAAGCGCAGGCAGCCATAGCCGATCAGGAAGACCGCCGACACTGCGCCGCTCGCGCGCGGCCGGGCCGCGTATAGCCACAGGATGAGGAACAGCAGCACACCTTCGCCGGCAGCCTGATACAGCTGCGAGGGGTGGCGCGGGAGCTTGTCCACCCAGGGAAAGATCATTGCCCACGGCAGGTCGGCCGGCGCGACGCGTCCCCACAGCTCGCCATTGATGAAGTTGCCGATGCGCCCCAGTGCCAGACCGAGCGGCACCAGCGGGGCGATGAAGTCGGTTACCTGCCAGAAGCTGCGCCCGCACTTGCGGCCATACCACCACATTGCCACCAGCACGCCGAGGAAACCGCCATGGAAGCTCATGCCGCCCTTCCAGATCATCGGAATCTCGAGCGGGTTGGCGAGGTAGTGGCCGGGCTGGAAGAACAGCACCTCGCCGAGCCGCCCGCCGGCAATCACGCCGAGCATGCCGTAGAACAGCAGGTCGTCGATCTGCTTGCCGTCCCAGCCGGTTTCGGGGCGCCTTCCTGCATGTACGCGGCCCAGGCCCATGAACAGCGCGAAGGCCAGCAGATACATCACGCCGTACCAGTGGATGGACAGCGGGCCAAGCTCGAGCGCGACGGGATTGAACTGCGGGTGGATGAGCATGGGATCGAGTGACTGCGTGCGGCGAAGAGACAGGTTTGACGGGGCGTGCGTGGCAATCCATCGGCATTCTTGACCGTGCCGAGGGCGGACACTACCATGCCGCGCATGGATGCCGAAATCGCCCGCCTTGAAGAGCAACTCGACAAGCTGATTGCGCTGTATGAAGCGGGCCGTTCGGATCTTCGCACGGCACGTTCGCGTGTCGCCGATCTGGAGGCCGAGAACAAGGCCTTGCGCGAGCGTCTGCGTGGAGCCACCGAGCGCCTCGAAGCCATCCTCGAACGCCTGCCGCAGACGGAAGCCGACGATGCCTGAAGACGCCATCGACATCAGCCTGAACGGCCGCGAGTACCGCGTGGCCTGCCCGCCGGAAGAGCGGCAGGCGCTGATCGACGCCGCCACCTACCTCGACGAGCAACTGCGCAAGCTGGCCGCCAAGACCGGCGCCGCCGGCGAGAAACTGGCGGTCATGACCGCGCTCAACATCACCCACGAATTCATCGCTTTCCAGCGTTCCGGCGGGTTTGACATGCCGGACCTGAAGCGTAGAATCGGCGCCATCACAGCCCGCCTCGACGAGGCCATCGACAGTCAGGAACGCCTGTTCTGACCTCCCCGGCGGCGCTGACGGTTCAATCCCCTGCAGTGTTCGTTGAAGTCGTAATTCCTTGAACCAATGCTTGCGAGCATGGTTGCCGAATTCTTCACCGCTGGTGTGCAAGCCCCCTTGAGGGGAAGCCTGATGCGGAAGTCAGGCGACCGCCCTGAACCTCCGGTTCAGGATATCGATGGAGACGGCACAGGCGGGGGGCCAAACAGTACGAAAGGCGCGCATTCATGCGCGCCTTTCTGCTTTTGCGGGGCGTCTTCCGCAGGGTCGGCGAGCGGCGCTTTGCCCCTATAATGGCCCGAGTTTCCGGCAGACAGGGAAGGCGCAACGTGACTGAAGAACTCCGCAGCACATCCTCCGCAGTATCCGCTCAGCGCTACACCGTACTGGAGGCGCTGAAGTCGCCGGCCCTGCTGATCGATATGCTCAAGTCCTACTTCGGCTTGCGCCGTCGGGCCGAGCCGGTGCGTGATGCGGCGGCCCTGCAGCGCTTTCTGGAGACCCGCGCCAGCTTCGTGGCGCAGACCTCGCTCTACGGCTATCTGCGTACCCGCGCCGGAACGCGCTATCCCGAACTGTTCGACGACGACGCCTTCGTGGTCAGCATCAACATTGCGAAGTGGCAGATCTGGCTCGATTGCCTCGGTGATCTGGCGTGCTTTGCCGGCGGTGCGCTGGTGCGCGCCGGGCACGATCCGGCGCAGGTCGGTGCGCTGGTGCGCAGGCTGGTGGGGGATATTCTGACCGCCACCGGAGTGCCGCACGACTGTGGCGAGGAATTCGGCGCGCACGCGCAACGCGTGCGGGAGCGTCTGGAGGCCTGCGACTGGGCCGCCATGACCGATGACGAAGGGCCGTTTGCCGAGAGTCCCGGCTCGCTGGTGCATTGGGCGCCGGTGGTGCAGGAGTTCAAGGTTCTCGACGCCGAGATCGTGCAGAACTCGGTGCGTTTCCGCTGGCAGGAAATCCGCCGCGATCTGCGTGCCAACCTCGATCCGGCCGGCGTCATGGCCGGCGCGGTCGAAGTCTGAGAGCGGATCAGCGCGTGATCAGTCCGAACAGGTGATTGATCCCGCGGGCGATCTCGCCCTCCAGCGGGAAGGACAGCATGCCCAGCACGGAATAGCCGAGCAGCCAGGGCATGACATAGAAGCGCGCCATGTAGAAGAACCACGCTACGTACAGCGGGATCATCGCCGGCACCAGAAAGCCCGGTGTGATCGGCGCGAACAGCTTGAGCAGCGGGTCGGTGACGCGGATGAAGAAGCGGCTGAAGAAGAACTTGCTCTCTTCCGGCAGAAACAGGCGCATGCCGAAACGGCCGATCAGCGTCCACATGATCATGCCCAGGATGTAGTCCAGGGCAATCGCCCAGCCGGGAATTCCTTCGATCATTCAAGCACTCCGTAACGGGCGCTGAGGCCCATGTTCCTGCGGGGCGGACCCCAAAGAAAAGCCGGGGCGAGTTGCCTCGCCCCGGCCTGATCACATCAGTGCATGTTTAATGCGTGCTGCCGATGATGGTCGCACCTTTCGGGATACGCACTTCATCGACCATGCGCTGGATTTCCTCGTCCGGCGCGGGCGTGAGCAAGCTTACCACGACCATTGCGACGAGGCTGGCGGTGATGCCGACGATGCCGAAGCGCAGGTGATCAAGGCCGAGCCACGGATCCATGCCGCTGCGCACAGCGATCAGGTACCACCAGCCGACACCCAGACCGACGATCATGCCGGCCAGTGCGCCTGCGCGGTTGGCACGCTTCCACCACACGCCGAGCACCAGCGGGAAGAACAGGCCGGACATCGCGAAGCAGAAGGCCCAGGCCACTGCACCGAGGATACCGGTCAGCTTCATCGAAGCCACCAGCGCGCCACCGGCACCGATGATCACCAGCAGGATGCGTGCGGTCAGCAGACGCTTCTTGGTCTCCGCCTTCGGGTCGATGATCTTGTAGTACAGGTCATGCGACAGGGCGTTGGCCATGGCCAACAGCAGGCCATCAGCGGTCGACATGGCGGCAGCCATACCACCGGCAGCAACGAGGCCCGAGATCACGTACGGCAGGCCGGCGATTTCCGGCGTGGCCAGCACGATGATGTCCGGGTTCAGGAAGAACTCGTTGATCTGCAGGAGGCCGTCCATGTTGCTGTCCTTGATCGCGATCATGCCGATCGCGCCCCACTTCTGGATCCACTCCAGTGCCATGACCGTTTCGATCTTGTCACCGATGATGGACGTGGCCAGAGTCGGGTCGATCAGCTGCAGCTTGCTGAAGGTCGCCAGGGCCGGAGCCGAGAAGTACAGCAGGAAGATGAAGAACAGCGACCAGGCCACCGAGTTGCGGGCAGCCTTGACCGACGGGGTGGTGAAGTAGCGCATCAGGATGTGCGGCAGCGAAGCGGTACCGATCATCATGCACGCCACCAGCGTCACGAACTTCCACGCAGCCATGCCGCCTTCTGCCGGCGTGGCGTGCAGTGCGGTCAGCACGCGCAGGCCGGGAACGGATTCGGCAGCGGCTGCGCCGACGCCGATCACAGGTTCCAGTTCCATGATGCGCTCGACCGCACCGCCGTAGGCCAGCTGCGGGAACCAGCCGAAGCCCTGCGCACCGGACATCCAGAAGATCGGGATGAGGTAGGCGACGATCAGCACGATGTACTGCGCAACCTGGGTCCAGGTCACCGCACGCATGCCGCCGAGCATCGAGCACACCAGGATGCCGGCCAGACCGAACCACACACCGGCCTCGAACGGAATCTGGAAGGCGCGTGCCGCAATTGTGCCGGTGGCGGTGATCTGCGCGGTCACGTAGGTGAAGGACGCGACCACCAGCACCACGATGGCCATGAAGCGCGTGAGCTTGCCGCCGTAACGCGTACCGATGAAGTCAGGCACGGTGTAGCAGCCGAACTTGCGCAGGTACGGCGCCATCAGCGTGGCGACGAGGATGTAGCCGCCCGTCCAGCCCACGATGAACGCCATGTAGGCGTGGCCAGACATGAAGATACCGCCCGCCATGGCCACGAAGGAGGCACCGGACATCCAGTCCGCCGCCGTCGCCATGCCGTTGAACACCGGCGGTACGGATCGGCCGGCGACGTAGTAGGCGCCGACCTCCATCGTTCGTGAAAGGATGCCGATGAAGGCATAGATCACGATCGTGAAGGCCACGAACAGAATGCCGATGGTGTCGGCACCCACGCCCATGGTTTCCAGCCATGCCATCAGTGCGAAGAATGCGAAGAAGCCGCCGGTGTAGATACCGTAGATCTTCGGGAGATTGTCGATGAAGGACTTTCCTTCCCATTGCATACCCATGATCCGTCCCCCTTATTCTTCTTCGTCCACGCCGAACTCGACGTCGATCGCGTGCTGTTGCTTGTTGAAGGTAAACAACTGCACCACGAACACGATCAACGAGCCCTGCGCGGCAAAGTAGTAACCGAGCGGCCAGCCGAAGAAGCTGATGCTGTTGAGTTCGTATGCAAACAGATGGACGCCGTAGGCGAAGATGAACCAGACGGTCAGGTGACCGATCATCAGGTTCCGTGTGCGCCGCCAGTGCGCCTCACGATTCTCTGCGGTGAGTTCAGACACGGGTGTTCCTCCTTTGATGGTTTGTTACGCGCACGTGTACTCCGGCGCTGTCCATGCACCAGCAAGGGGCGTGCCAAAACGGGGAGGGTTGCAGGCAGGGGGATGCAGCCGTGCAGGCGGAAAATCGGGCGTTACCTCAGGTAACACCTGTTACCCGAAGTAACGCCCATTTCATGCTCTGTAAGTATTCCGCAAGGCGTTTGTAAGCAAGCCGAAAGTCGCTGTGGGCGCGGCTTAGCGCGATTCCAGCCGGGGTCGCGGAATGCCCATGCGGGCACGCCGCTCCCACAGCGCCTTGCGGCTGATGCCCAGCCGGCGGGCCAGCTCGGTTTCCGTCAGCGAGCCCTGGTGTTCGAGTACGAAACGCTGGAAGTAGTCGTCCAGACTCAGCTCGCGCGTCTCGCCGCGCGCGTCGGTGGGCGGTTGGAGTGCCAGCAGCTCGGCGGTGATGCGGTCGTCGGCCAGGATCACCGCGCGTTCGATGGCGTTGCGCAGCTCGCGCACGTTGCCCGGCCAGCTATGGCGCTGCAGCGCCTGCATGGCTTCCGGCGTGAACCGCAGCTTCTGGCGTTTGACGCGGTTGCAGGCCTCGTCGAGCAGGAATTCGGCCAGCAGCGGGATGTCGTCACCCCGTTCGCGCAGCGGCGGCAGGTGGATCTGCACCACTTCCAGACGGTAGTAGAGGTCTTCGCGGAAGCGGCCGTCGCGCACCATCTGTTCCAGATCGCGGTGGGTCGCAGCGACCAGTCGCACCTCCACGCGGCGGCTGGTGGTGGCGCCGACGCGGCGGATCTCGCCGTCCTGCAGCACACGCAGCAGGCGCGACTGTGCGGCGCTGGTGAGTTCGCCGATCTCGTCGAGGAACAGCGTGCCGCCGTCGGCTGCCTCGATCAGGCCGCGATGGCTGGCGGTGGCGCCGGTGAAGGCGCCCTTCTCGTGGCCGAAGAGCTCCGATTCCAGCAGGGTTTCCGGGATGCTCGCGCAGTTCACCGACACCAGCGGCACGTCGGCGCGCGGGCTCTTGGCGTGCAGCGCGCGCGCCACCAGTTCCTTGCCGGTGCCCGACTCGCCGCGGATCAGCACGGTGGTGTCGGTGGGAGCCACGCGCGCGAGCGTCTCGCACACCTTGGCCATGGCGGACGAGCGCCCGACCATGCCTTCGATGGGGTACACCTGCGCGAGGTCCTTGCGCAGGTGTGCGTTGTCGCGCTCCAGCACGCGTTGCTTGAGCAGGCGCGCCACGATCACCAGCATCTCGTCGTGGTCGAAGGGCTTGGCGATGTAGTCGGCCGCGCCCTGGCGCATGGCCTCCAC
>JAJLLM010000020.1:0-25150 GCA_033837965.1 Pseudazoarcus pumilus | reverse complement strand
GGGAACGGGTCTTCCCACTGTGCGAAGTGACGGTCACCCGGTAGCTCACCGGAAGCCACCAGGTTGCCGTTGGACAGCAGCACCGGGAAGCGCGCGCGGTCGGCCTCCATGCGCACGGAGAAGCGGGTCATCACGTCCGGGCGGTCGGGGAAGTAGGTAATGCGGCGGAAACCTTCGGCCTCGCACTGCGTGAACAGGCCGTTCTTGGACGCGTACAGGCCGGACAGCGTGGTGTTGGCCTTGGGATTCACGCGCGTGATGACTTCCACCATGGCGACACTGCCGGGGATGTCCAGCTCGATACCGGCCTCGGTGCGCGTCATCCAGTCGGCGGCGTCCTGCCCGTCGATGCGCAGCGACACCAGTTCCATGTCCTCGCCGTACAACATCAGCGGGCCGGATTCGCCGCGCTTGCGCACGCAGGCCAGCCGGCTCTTGACCAGCGTGTTCTCGGTGTCCAGATCGAAGTGCAGCTCGACGCTGTCGATGCGCCATGGCACCGGACGGTAGTCGGCGCGCTGGATGGTGAGGGGGGTGGAGAGCGAGTTATCCATGGTTTTCCGGTTCAGGTCTTGATTTCACGGTGCCGCAGCCATGCCTTCTCCGCCTCGACGACGAGGAGGATGAACACGCCGAAGCCGAGGATGCGCAGCCAGGTGGCGACATCCAGCCCGGCCGTGCCGAACAGCGTGTGCATGAAGGGCGCGTAGGTAAACAGTATCTGCGCAAACAGCAAGAGGCCAATCGCGAGCAGCACGTAGCGGTTGCCGGTAAGCCCCGCGCGGTTGAGCACGCTGTCGCGGAAGCTGCGCATATTGAAGAGGTAGAAGGCCTCGCCGATCAACACCGCGTTGACGGCGGCCGTGCGGGCCAGTTCCAGGCTCTGGCCGCGCGCCACTTCCCACAGGAAGAAACCCATGCCGCCGGCCACCAGCAGCAGGCCGACGAAGACGATGCGCCAGGCCACGAAGCGGCTCAGCAGCGGCTCCGCGGGCGAGCGCGGCGGGCGCTGCATGAGGTCGCGCTCGGCCGGCTCGAAGGCCAGCGCCAGCGCCAGCGTGACGGCGGTGATCATGTTCACCCACAGGATCTGCGCCGGCGTGATCGGCATGGTGATGCCGAACAGCACCGCGAACAGCACGATGCCGCCCTGCCCCAGATTGGTCGGCAGGATGAAGGCAATGGCCTTGCGCAGGTTGTCGTAGACCGTGCGCCCTTCCTCCACCGCTGCGGCAATGGAGGCGAAGTTGTCGTCAGCCAGCACCACCTCGGCAGCTTCCTTGGCGGCTTCCGTGCCCTTGTTGCCCATGGCCACGCCAACCTCGGCGCGTTTGAGCGCGGGGGCGTCGTTGACGCCGTCGCCGGTCATGGCGACGACCTCGCCGCGCACCTGCAGCGCCTTCACCAGCCGCAGTTTGTGCTGGGGGCTGGCGCGGGCAAAGATTTCGGCGTCGCCGACCACGCGCTGCAGGGCGGCATCGTCGAGTTGCTCGATCTCGGCGCCAGTCAGGGCGTCGAGCCCGCCCCCGAGGCCGAGCTGCGCGCCGATGGCCTTGGCCGTGGCAGCGTGATCACCGGTGATCATCTTCACGCGGATGCCGGCGGCGTGACAGCGCGCGACGGCAGCGATGGCCTCCTCGCGCGGCGGATCGGACAGGCCCAGCAGCGCCAGCAGCGTGAAGCCGCCGCGCTCGATCTCATTGAAGGACAGCTCGCGCGGCACGTCCGCCCCTTCGCGCACGGCCACCGCCAGCAGGCGCATGCCGTCGGCCGCGACCTCTTCCATGCGGGCATGCCAGTGCTCGCGCTGCAACGGCACGTCACCGCTCTGCCCGCGCTGCTGCGCGCACAGTTCCAGCACGCGTTCCGGCGCGCCCTTCAGGAAGATCAGGCCACGGCCACTGTGGTCGTGATGCAGCGTGGCCATGAAACGGTGTTCGGATTCAAACGGGATGACGTCGGTACGCGGCAGTTGCTCGCGCTCGAAACCACGCTCCAGCCCGGCCTTGAGCGCCAGCGTGATGAGCGCGCCTTCGGTCGGGTCGCCATTGAGCAGCCAGTCGCCGGACTCCTCGCGCACGGTGGCGTCGTTACACAGCAGCGCGGCGCGCGCAGCTTCCAGCAGCACGCTGTCGCGCGTGCGCCGGCCAGGCTCGAACAGGGCCTCCAGCGCCACCACGCCACCCTCGCCGGAAAGCCGCTCGAACTCGCCATGCGGCGCATAGCCGGCACCGGACACCGCATAGGCAGTCTCCGCACTGACCACGCGCTGCACGGTCATTTCATTGCGCGTGAGCGTGCCGGTCTTGTCCGAGCAGATGACGGTGACCGAACCCAGCGCCTCGACCGAGGGCAGGCGGCGGATGATGGCGTTTCGCCGCGCCATGCGCTGCACGCCGATGGCCAGCGTGATGGTCATGATGGCGGGCAGGCCTTCGGGAATGGCCGCCACGGCCAGCCCGACGGCGGCGAGGAACATCTCGCCGGCCGAGTACTCGCGCACCAGGGTGCCGAAGGCGAAGGAAATCCCCGCAACGCCGAGGATCACCCAGGTCAGCCAGCGCCCGAAGGCCGCCAGTTGCAGCAGCAGCGGGGTGGACAGGGATTCGACCGTACCGAGCATTTCGCTGATGCGACCGATCTCGGTGCGTGCGCCGGTGGACACCACCACGCCGACCGCCTGGCCGTAGGCCACCAGCGTGCCGGAATAGGCCATGGAGCTGCGATCCCCCAGCGGCACGACGGCGTCCACCGCCTCTGCCGATTTCTCCACCGGCACGGATTCGCCGGTCAGCGCGGCCTCCTCGATGCGCAGGCTGCGCACCTCGATCAGACGCAGGTCGGCCGGCACCTTGTCGCCGGAGGCAATGAAGACGATATCGCCCGGCACCAGATCTTCGGCCGGGATTTCGCGCCGGTGGCCGTCGCGGATGACCTGCGCGCGCAGCGAGAGCATGTCTCGGATGGCGTCGAGCGCGCGCTCGGCCTTGCCCTCCTGCACGAAACCGATGACGGCGTTGATGATCACGACGCCGAAGATCACGCCGCTGTCGATGTAATGCCCGAGCAGGCCGGTGATGGCACCGGCCACCAGCAAGACGTAGATCAGGACATCGTGGAACTGCAGCAGGAAGCGCTCGAAGGCGCTGCGCCGGCCCGTTGCGGGCAGCGCGTTGGGACCGTGGGCGGAGAGTCGCTCGCGCGCATCGGCCGAAGTCAGTCCGACCGTCCAGTCGACCGCGAAGGCTTCCAGGACGTGAGCGGACTCGCGGGCGTGGTGGATGTCTTCACCACTGCCGCGCTCGGCGGTGGGGCTCATGGGTGCTCCGAAGCGGCGGGGACAACGACGGACCGATGCATGCGCCGATGATACCGCAGCGCCGCAAACCGGCGCGGTGCCTCAGCCCTTCTGCGGCGCCGGCATCAGCACCACGCAGGTGCCGGCCAGGCGGTCGTGCAGGAACTGGCGGTCGCGGTCGAAGATGACCCACAGGATGCCGACCCCGAACAGCCACAGCGAGGGCCAGGACAAGGCATAGCGAAGCATCGCGCGCCAGACGGTCAAGGGGCGGCCGTCGCGCGCGTCGACCACCTTGAGGCGCCAGGTCTGCATTGCCAGGGTGGCGCCGTGACGCTGCCAGTACCACACGAAATAGGCGCCACAGACCAGGAAAACCCACGCCAACTGCAGCAACGGTCCGGGAATGATGTTGATGGCCATGCCCATCAGCACATTGGGCAGCATGTAGAGCAAACCCAGCACGCCGAGTAGCAGCAGCACTTCGTACAGCATGCTGGCGAGGCGGCGGCGCAGGCCGGCCAGCTCCGCAACCGGACGAGCAGCCGCCGGAAGCACCTCGGCAACGGGCTTCTTCTTCATTCTGACCTTGCTGGGAGAAGGGCTATAAGCCCTTGAGATTCAGGGAAAACCGGAAACGTGAAACACACTGCCGCGCTGCAACAAGCCTTGACCGAAAAGCGCGCTGAAGCTACTCTTCGCCGTTTCTGATTTGTGCGAAGCGAGTCGTGTAAATGGAACTCACCGGTGCGGAAATTGTAATCAGGTGCCTGCAGGAAGAAAAGGTCGAGTATGTCTTCGGCTATCCGGGCGGCGCCGTCCTCTATATCTACGATGCGCTTTTCCGCCAGGAGCAGGTTCGTCACGTATTGACGCGTCATGAACAGGCCGCAGTACACGCTGCCGACGGCTACGCACGTTCGACCGAGACCGTCGGCGTCGCGCTGGTGACCTCGGGCCCGGGCGCCACCAATGCCGTCACCGGCATCGCCACGGCCTTTTACGATTCCATCCCGATGGTCATCGTCACCGGTCAGGTCCCCACCGCCGCGATCGGCCTGGATGCTTTCCAGGAAGTGGACACCGTCGGCATCACCCGCCCCTGCGTGAAGCACAACTTCCTCGTCAAGGACGTGAAGGACATCGCCGTCACCATGAAGAAGGCCTTCATGCTGGCGCGCACCGGTCGCCCCGGTCCGGTGCTGGTGGACATCCCCAAGGATGTGTCCACGCACAAGTGCGAATTCGAGTACCCGGCCGAAGTCACGATGCGTTCGTACAACCCCGTGGTGAAAGGCCATCAAGGCCAGATCCGCAAGGCCGTGCAACTACTGCTGGAAGCAAAGCGCCCGATGATCTATTCCGGCGGCGGCGTGATCCTGTCGAACGCTTCTGAACAGCTCACCAAGCTCACGCGCCTGCTCGGCTTCCCGATCACCAACACCCTGATGGGTCTGGGCGCCTACCCGGCCAGCGACAAGCAGTACCTCGGCATGCCGGGCATGCACGGCACCTACGAAGCCAACATGGCGATGCACTTCTCCGACGTGCTGCTGGCCGTGGGCTCGCGCTTCGACGACCGCGTGATCGGCAATCCGGCGCACTTCGCCGAGGAGCCGCGCAAGATCATCCACATCGACATCGACCCCTCATCGATCTCCAAGCGCGTGAAGGTCGACGTACCCATCGTCGGCGACGTGCGCGACGTACTCGACGAAATGATCCGCCAGATCGAATCAGGCGAGGCCCGCCCCGACAAGGAAGCGCTCGCTGCCTGGTGGAAGCAGGTGGCCGAGTGGCAGAGCCGCAAGTGCATGGAGTTCAAGAACTCCGACGAGATCATCAAGCCGCAGTTCGTGGTGCAGAAGCTGTGGGAAGTCACGAATGGGGACGCCTTCGTGACCTCCGACGTGGGCCAGCACCAGATGTGGGCGGCGCAATACTATCGTTTCGAGAAGTCGCGTCGCTGGCTCAACTCGGGCGGCCTCGGCACCATGGGCGTCGGCCTGCCCTACGCCATGGGCGCGCAACTCGCGCACCCGGATGCGCAGGTGGTGTGCGTCACCGGCGAGGCCTCGATCCAGATGTGCATCCAGGAATTGTCCACCTGCAAGCAGTTCCGCCTGCCGCTGAAGATCGTGAACCTGAACAACGGCTACCTCGGCATGGTGCGCCAGTGGCAGCAGCTGTTCCACGGCGGCCGCTACTCCGAGTCCTACATGGATTCGCTGCCCGATTTCGCCAAGCTGGCGGAATCCTACGGCCACGTCGGCATCCAGGTGCGCAACCCGGCCGATGTCGAGGGCGCGTTGCGCAAGGCCTTCACCGAGCACAAGGATGAACTGGTCTTCCTCGACTTCCTCGTGGATCCGACCGAAAACGTCTATCCGATGGTCCAGGGCGGCAAGGGTCTCACAGAGATGATCCTGTCGGCCGAAGACCTCTAAGCGCCAAATCGCCGGCGAACCGCGGCTCACCCCTGCCGCGGTTTCCGGCGAAGCCTCACCGGGCTTCGCCGGCGCGGACCACCCCCAGCGGTGCTCCGATGCGACGGGCGGCAAGGCTCCAACCGACCCTCCCCGGGAATTGAACATGAGACACGTCATCTCCCTGCTGATCGAGAACGAAGCCGGCGCCCTGTCGCGCGTCTCGGGCCTGTTCTCGGCCCGCGGCTACAACATCGAATCGCTCACCGTGGCGCCGACCGAAGACCCGTCGATGTCGCGCATGACCATCGTCACGACTGGCTCGGACGAAACCATCGAGCAGATCACCAAGCAGCTGAACAAGCTGGTCGAGGTCATCAAGGTCGTCGACATCTCCGAGTCCGCCCACGTCGAGCGCGAGCTGATGCTCGTCAAGGTGCGCGCCACCGGCAAGGACCGCGAAGAGATGAAGCGCCTGGCCGACATCTTCCGTGCACGCGTCATCGACGTCACGGAAGCGTCCTACGTCATCGAGCTGACCGGCGATCAGGCCAAGCTCGACGCCTTCGTGGCCGCCATCGACACCGACCTGATCCTGGAAACCGTGCGATCGGGCGTGTGCGGCGTGGGCCGCGGCGACCGCATCCTGAAGATCTGATTTGAACCGCTGCCCGCCCGCACTGCGCGCGGCGGAATGCTCCCTTTCTGCTGAAGCAACAGAACCACTGCGAGGAAACGATGAAAGTTTATTACGACAAGGACGCTGACCTCTCCCTCATCAAGAAGATGAAGGTCACCATCGTCGGTTACGGCTCCCAGGGCCATGCCCACGCCCAGAACCTGTCCGAATCCGGCGTCAAGGTCACCGTAGCCCTGCGCAAGGGCGGCGCCTCGTGGGACAAGGCCAAGGCGGCTGGTCTGAAGGTCGAGGAAATCGGCAAGGCCGTGAAGGGCGCCGATCTGGTCATGATGCTGCTGCCGGACGAGAACATCCCGCAGGTGTACAAGGAAGAAGTCGAGCCGAACATCAAGGACGGCGGCGTGCTGGCCTTTGCCCACGGCTTCAACGTGCATTACAACCAGGTCGTGCCGCGCGCCGACCTCGACGTGATCATGATCGCCCCGAAAGGCCCGGGCCACACCGTGCGCTCCGAGTACCTCAAGGGCGGCGGCGTGCCGACCCTGATCGCCATCCACCAGGACAAGTCGGGCAAGGCCCACGACATCGCCCTGTCCTACGCGGCTGCCAACGGCGGCACCAAGGGCGGCGTGATCGAGACCAACTTCCGCGAAGAGACCGAAACCGACCTGTTCGGCGAGCAGGCCGTGCTGTGCGGCGGCGCCGTCGAGCTGGTGAAAGCCGGTTTCGAAACCCTGGTCGAAGCCGGCTACGCGCCGGAAATGGCCTACTTCGAGTGCCTGCACGAGCTCAAGCTGATCGTCGACCTGATGTACGAAGGCGGCATCGCCAACATGAACTACTCGATCTCGAACAACGCCGAGTACGGCGAGTACGTGACCGGCCCGGAAGTCATCAACGACGAGTCCCGTGCTGCCATGCGCAACGCCCTCAAGCGCATCCAGACCGGCGAGTACGCCAAGATGTTCATCCTGGAAGGCCGCACCAACTACCCGTCCATGACGGCCTATCGTCGCCTCAACGCCGCCCACCCGATCGAAGTGGTCGGTGGCCAGCTGCGCGCGATGATGCCGTGGATCAGCAAGAACAAGCTGGTCGACCAGTCCAAGAACTGATCGGCCTGAGCTGACCTGCGGGGCGGGTGCGACGCGGTTTTCCGCGCGCCCCGCCCCGTTTCCGTTTACGCGCCGGCAAGCGAGTGTAGAAGCGCCTGCGCTACAATTGCCGCCTATGAACGAAGACCTCGACAACGTGCAGGATCCATACAGCCCGCCCTCGCCGCCGCCCAGCCGCCGCAGGGGTATCTACATCCTGCCCAACCTGTTCACGACGGCCGCCCTGTTCGCCGGCTTCTACGCCATCGTGCAGGCCATGCAGGGACGCTTCGACAATGCTGCCATCGCGGTATTCGTGGCCATGGTGCTCGACGGACTGGATGGTCGCGTGGCGCGCCTGACCAACACGCAGAGCGCCTTCGGCGCGGAATACGACTCGCTGGCAGACATGGTGTCCTTCGGCGCTGCCCCGGCGCTGATCGTCTATGAGTGGGCGCTGAAGGATCTGGGCAACTTCGGCTGGATCGCCGCCTTCATCTACTGCGCGGGCGCGGCCCTGCGTCTGGCGCGCTTCAACACCACCATCGACTCGATCGACAAGCGCTTCTTCCAGGGGCTGCCAAGCCCGGCCGCGGCCGCACTGGTGGCGGGACTGGTGTGGGTGGTGAACGACAACGGCATCTCGGGCTCGGACGTGGTGTGGTTCGCCGCCCCGCTGACGATCTTTGCCGGCCTGTCGATGGTCAGCAACGTGCTGTTCTGGAGCGGAAAGGACATCAACCTGCGCAAGAGCGTGCCCTTCATCGTGGTGATCGCGGTGGTGCTGGGCTTTGCGCTGGTGTCGACCTACCCGGCCGGCGTGCTCTTCGCCCTGTTCCTGGCCTACGCCGGCTCGGGCTATGCCATTCTCGGCTGGCGCTGGCTGCGCCGCCGTCGCGCAGCCACGGCGCAGGACACCGCGCCGCCCGACGAAGACAAGGACTGATCAGTCTTCCGTGTCCGGCCGCTGACGCGAAGGCGCGGTATTGCGCGCGAACAGCAGGACGCTGACGAAGAGCGCCGCCGACAGCACGGCCTCGATGATCGCCAGCGTCCCGCCGATGCCGGGATCCCAGGCACGCATCACGCCTTCGGTGAAATACAGCAGGATCAGCATCGACAGCCACTGATAGGTGTAGCGGCGCCCTTTCAGCACACCGAACACCGCCGCCAGCAGCGGCAACACCTTCAGCATCATCCACGAGCCACCGGGCCGCAGCGGCGCCAGCCAGGCTTCCCAGACCACACACAGCACGATCAAGGCGATCAGCAACACGCTGGAGATCAGGTTCAGGCTTCGGATACTCATCATGACTCGGCCGACAGTTTGATTGCCATTTCGGCCACGCGACGCCCGAGGGCTGCCGCCAACCGCTTTTCTTCTTCGCTCAGCCGCGGATTGCCGTCGCTTCCTGCGACATGGCTGGCGCCATACGGCGTACCACCGCTTCTGGTGGTGTTGAGATCGGCCTCCAGAAAGGGAATGCCGACGATCACCGCGCCGTGATGCAGCAAGGGCAGCATCATCGTCAGCAGGGTCGATTCCTGACCGCCGTGCAGACTGCCGGACGAAGTGAACACCCCGGCCGGCTTGCCGACCAGCGTGCCGTTGACCCAAGCCCCCGCCAGCCCGTCGATGAAATACTTCATCGACGCGGCCATGTTGCCGAAGCGGGTCGGGCTGCCGAGCACCACACCGGCGCACTCTTCCAGATCACGCGGTTCGACGTAAGGCGGCCCGTCAGCCGGAACCTCGTCCTCGACCGCCTCGCACACCGCGGACACCCGGGGCACCGTGCGCACGCGCGCAGCCGCGCCGGGCACCGAGTGCACGCCACGCGCCACTTCCTCGGCCAGGGCGCGCACCGAGCCTCGATGGCTGTAGTACAGGACCAGAACTTCCTTCATTGTTGCCTCGTGCTGCGGGATGGGCGGATTATACGCGACACGCTCCCGCCGCCGCGTTGCCATCCTTGCTTGTGTGCAGCGTTTCAGCTATATTCACGCGTTTTCCGAATTCACCTGCAGGAACATCCACATGGTCGTCATTCGTCTTGCCCGTGGTGGCGCCAAGAAGCGCCCCTTCTTCAACATCGTCGCTGCCGACAAGCGTGACCGTCGTGACGGCCGCTTCATCGAGCGCGTTGGCTATTTCAACCCGGTCGCCTCTGAAAAAGAGAAAGGTCTCGTGATCAACGCCGAGCGCCTGGAGCACTGGGTGAAGAACGGCGCCAAGGTCTCCGACACCGTGGCCCGTCTGGTCAAGCAGTCCAAGGCTGCCTGAGGCAGCTGCAAGCCATGATCGTACTGGGGCGCATCGTCGCCCCTTTTGGCATCAAGGGCTGGGTGCGCATCGCACCCTTCGGGGATGACCCCGAAAGCTGGGGCGAAATGCCGCAGTGGTGGATCAGTCGGGACGACCAGGCGCCGGAAAGTGCCTGGCAGCCAGTTGAAGTGAGCGAATGCCGCACGCACGGCACGGGCCTCATCGCCGCACTGAAGGAAGTCGCTGACCGCAACGCCGCCGAGGCCGTCAAGGGCTGGTTTGTCGGGGCGCCGCGTGAAGCCCTGCCGGAACCTGGCGAAGAAGAATATTACTGGGCCGACCTGGTCGGCCTCGCCGTCGAGAACAAGGACGGCGAACGGCTCGGCGAAGTCGCTGACCTTATGAGTACGGGCGCGCACGATGTTCTGCGCGTCGTCGATGGTGATACCGAACGGCTGATTCCTTTCGTCGCGGCCTACGCGCTGGAAGTCGATCTGCAAGCCCGCCGCATCACCGTCGATTGGCAGAAAGACTGGTAAGCGCGTGGCAGAGAACACCCTGCCCCGACGTTTCGACGTCGTGACGCTGTTCCCGGAGATGTTTGCGGCGCTCACCGCGAGCGGCATCACGCGGCGCGCGCTGGAACGGAGTCTTTATGCGATCGGCTTTCACAGCCCGCGCGACTTCGGTGCCGGTGCGCATCGCACGGTGGACGACCGGCCTTTCGGCGGCGGCCCCGGCATGGTGATGATGGCCGAGCCGCTGGAGCGGGCGATTGATGCGGCACAGGCAGCCCAGCAAGCTGCTCTTGGCGCAACCGGACGGGTGATTTACCTGTCCCCGCAAGGCCGTCGCCTGGATCACGCCAAGGTGCTGGAGCTGAGCGAACAGAGCGGTCTGGTGTTGCTGTGCGGGCGTTACGAAGGCATCGACCAGCGCGTCATCGACGACTGTGTCGACGAAGAAATCTCGCTCGGGGACTTCGTCCTGTCGGGCGGTGAATTGCCGGCGATGGTGCTGCTGGACGCAATCATCCGGCAATTGCCGGGCGCGCTGAACGACGGCGACTCGGCGCAACAGGATTCATTCGTGGACGGGCTGCTGGACTGCCCGCACTACACCCGGCCGGAAGTGCATCGCGGCCGACCGACGCCGGACGTGCTGTTGTCCGGCAACCATGCGGCGATCCGCCGCTGGCGACTGAAGCAGTCGCTGGGCAGGACCTGGCTGCTGCGGCCCGAGCTGATCGAGGCGCGCGCGCTGAGCAAGGAAGAATCGAAACTGCTTGAGGAATTCAGGCAGGAACTGGGGAGCGAGGGCAACTAGCCCGGACACCCGCCGAGAAGGGCCTGGAACGGCCTGGTACAAAGCGCCTGCATCAGGGAGCACGCTGCTCTGCAGGCAAGAGCCCGATGGGCCATACAACAAACGGAGTCATGCAAATGGATCTGATCCAGAAACTCGAGCAGGAAGAAATCGCCCGCCTTTCCGAAGGCAAGACCATCCCGGCCTTCGGCCCGGGTGACACGGTGATCGTGCAGGTCAAGGTCGTCGAAGGCACGCGTGAGCGCCTGCAGGCCTACGAAGGTGTCGTCATCGCCAAGCGCAACCGCGGCCTGAACTCCTCGTTCATCGTGCGCAAGATCTCTTCCGGTGAAGGCGTCGAGCGTACCTTCCAGATGTACTCCCCGCTGGTCGCCAGCATCGAGGTCAAGCGTCGCGGTGACGTCCGTCGCGCCAAGCTGTACTACCTGCGCCAGCGCTCGGGCAAGTCGGCACGCATCAAGGAAAAGCTGAACTACAAGGGCGCCTGATCGCGCCTCCGGCAACCGTCGTCAGGCGGTTGCCGATACAGAAAAGGGCTTCCCGCGGGAAGCCCTTTTTCATTGCACGTCCCTCCCGCCTCAGCGCCGCTCGACGCGATACAGCATGGCGGTGGCCGCCAGCAGGAACAGGACGGACGGTGTAATTGCAGCCAGCGCGGGCGGCCAGGCATTGATCACGCCGAGATTGCCGAACAGGCCGTTGAGCATGTGGAAGCCGACGCCCAGCATGACGCCGAGGAAGACCTTCACGCTGACCGCCCCCATGCGGTCATGCACCAGCGCAAACGGCAGCGCCAGCGCCATCATCACCAGCACCGCGAGCGGATAGGTGAGCTTTTTCCACAGCGCGATCTCGAAGCGCTGCGTATCCTGACGGTTGTCACGCAGGTGGGCGATGTAGGTAAACAAGGTGGTCACCGACATGCGGTCGGGCGACACCATCAGCACGCTGAGCACTTCCGGCGTGAGCTGCGAGACCCAGTCATAGGCCTCACGCTGGATCAGACGCACGGAGTCGCCGAGCAGGCGCGTCTCGGTGACGTCGGCCAGACTCCATACACCGGCGGATTCATCGTAGCGGCCGCTACGCGCCACCCGCACTGTCTGCAATGCGCGGCGGTCGTCGAAATCGTAGATGCGCACGCCGAAGATGGTGCCGTCCGGGAAGACCGTCGAGACGTTGACGAAATCGTCTCCATCCTTGACCCACAGGCCGGACTCGAGCTGATTCGACATCGCCGCACCGGTTGCCGCCAGACGCCACTGCTGAGCGGCGCGCTCGGCCGGCGGCGCAATCAGCTCACCGACCACGAAGGTCATCACGACAAAGATCGAGCCGATGCCGGCGAGGGTCTGCAGCATCCTCCGGGTGGACATGCCCGAGGCCCGCATCACGGTGATCTCTGAGTGCCGCGCGAGGGTGGTGAGGGCATAGAGCGAGCCGATCAGCACCACCACCGGCAAGAGTTCATAGACACGGCCGGGCAGCAGCAGGGTGACGTACACCGCGGCGTCGACCACGCCGTACCCGCCCCGACCGATATCCTCCAATTCATTGACGAAGTCGAAGAAGGCAAAGAGACCGAGGAAGGCCACCAGCAGGATGGCCGTCCCGACGATGATCTCGCGCGCAAGATGGAGCGTGACGATGCTCAGCTTCATGCGCGCGCCCGCCAGAACGGTGACAGCGCGAGCCGCCGGTAGAACAACACGGCCAGCAGGCCGAGAACGATGAGGTGCGGCAGGATGGTCGCGAGCCAGAAGCCGATCTTGCGCTGCGCCACCCAGGCGTCGCCGATGTTGATGGCGTTGCTATACACGAGGTAGGCCAGCACCGCGATGATCAGGTTGCTGCCACGCCCGGCACGCGGATTGACGAAGGACAGCGGAATCGCCAGGAAAGCCAGCAACAGCGCCGCGAGCGGGAGGTTGATGCGGGAAGACAGTTCGCCCAGGGCGCGCGGCGTACGCAGACTCAGCAGATCCACCGTCGAGGTGGTGCGCGTGCGTACCGTCGGGGTGGCCGTGCGACGCTGGTCGATCAGCACGCGATAGGCATCGAACTCCATCACCCGATAACTCGCCGAGCCGGGCTCACCGTCGTAGCGACGACCATTGAGCAGGACGAGAAACCGGTCTCCCCGCTCATCCGATTCGATGATGCCCTCTTCGGACGCAATCACGCTCACATTACCGCCGACCATCGAGCTGACGAAGACATTGCGCAGCCGGCCGTCCTCGTCCGAACCGCTC
Organism: Pseudazoarcus pumilus; assembly: GCA_033837965.1. Lineage (GTDB taxonomy): Bacteria > Pseudomonadota > Gammaproteobacteria > Burkholderiales > Rhodocyclaceae > Pseudazoarcus > Pseudazoarcus pumilus_A. Next base: position 11,848 of record JAJLLM010000020.1, on the reverse strand, counting down.
TCGACGAAGAACACCCGCTGCCCGTCGGCAGACTCGCGGAACACCCCAGGGGTCACCCGCGTGGTGTCGTCGCGGTTGTCCAGTTCGGCCCGGAAGACCTCGCTCTGGTTGTTGGCCCAGGGCGTGATGAACAGCGTGAGCGCGGCAATCAGGATGGTCATCGGCATCGCAAAGCGCATCACCGGCGAGATGAAGGCGGTGAGCGGCAGCCCTGCCGAAAACCACACCACCATCTCGCTGTCGCGGTAATACCGGCTCAAGGTCACCAGCACGGCTACGAACAGGGTCAGCGAGAGCACGATGGGCAACTGCGCGAGCGCGCCGAAGCCGATCAGGGCCATCACGGCATCTGCAGGCACACGGCCACCGGCGGCCTGACCGAGCATGCGGATGAGCACGACACTGATGAGGATTGCAAACAGCGCCACGAACAGTGCGAGCGCGGTATTGCGGAATTCCTTCAGGATGGCAGTGCGGAAGATCATCGTGTCCAGTCGCTCGCCGAAGTGGTGGCGCGGGGGCAGACAGTTGCGACGGAGCGTGAGGACATCACCAGCCTTCGGAGATCTGCGCGGACAAACCGGTTTTGACGGCCTCGCGACGCACGGTGATAATCAGCCGCATGATCAACGAGGAATGCTCTGGAGAACAGCGGTGGAATTTACCATAAAGACCGGCAACCCGGCCAAGCTCGCCACGGCAGCGATTGTGGTCGGCCGATATGCCGACCGGAACCTGCCTGATTCGGCCTATGCGGCTCTGGACGAGGCTTCCGGCGGCAAGCTCGAAGCCATCGCCGCGCGCGGCGACATCGAGGATCGTGCCGGCTCCCTGCTGGTCATTCCGGGGCTGCAAGGCTGCACCGCCGAGCGCATCGTGGTGGTCAGTCTCGGCAAGCACGAGGAGTTCGGCGACAAGCCCTGGCGCGACGCCGTCAGCGCCGCTGCGAAGTGGCTCGCCAATGGTCCCGCGCGCACGGCGGCCGTATGCCTCGCCGACGAAGTGCCGGCCGGGCGCGAGCCGGCGTGGGCCGCACTGCACACCACCCGCCTGCTTGCCGACGCGACCTACCGCTACGACACCACGCGCAGCAAGAACGGCGCGGACAAGCCGCGTGGCGCCACCAGCATCACCTTGCTCACCGCACGCAAGGTCAGCCCTGCGCTGAAGACCGCCGCCGCGCGCGGCGCGGCCATTGCCGAAGGCATGGCGCTGACCAAGGAACTCGGCAATCTGCCGGCCAACATTTGCACCCCGACCCATCTGGCCGAAACGGCGCAGGCGCTGGGCCGCGAATACAAGTTCAAGGTGGACGTGCTCGAGCGCAAGGACATGGAGAAGCTCGGCATGAACGCCCTGCTCGCCGTGGCGCGCGGCTCGCATCAGCCGCCCAAGTTCATCGTCATGCACTACAAGGGCGGCAAGCCCAAGGACAAGCCGGTGGTGCTGGTCGGCAAGGGCATCACCTTCGACACCGGCGGCATCTCGCTCAAGCCGGCGGCCGAAATGGACGAGATGAAGTACGACATGTGCGGCGCTGCCAGCGTCCTCGGGACCTTCAAGGCACTCGCGCAGATGGCCTTGCCGATCAACGTCGTGGGCATCATCCCGACCACCGAGAACATGCCCGGCGGCGGCGCCACCAAGCCGGGTGACGTGGTCACCTCGATGAGCGGCCAGACCATCGAGATCCTCAACACCGACGCCGAAGGCCGGCTGGTGCTGTGTGACGCGCTGACCTACGCCGAGCGCTTCAAGCCGGCCGCCGTCATCGACATCGCCACGCTCACCGGCGCGGTCATCATCGCGCTGGGCAAGGTGCCGAGCGGCCTGATGGCCAACGACGACGAACTGGCCGACGAACTGCTCGCCTGCGGCCAGCGCTCGGGCGACCGCGCCTGGCGTCTGCCGATCTGGGACGACTATCAGGAGCAGCTGAAGAGCAACTTTGCCGACATGGGCAACATCGGCGGTCGCGCGGCCGGCTCAATCACCGCGGCCTGCTTCCTTGCGCGCTACACCAAGACCTACAAGTGGGCGCATCTGGATATCGCCGGAACGGCCTGGGTGTCGGGCGACGCCAAGGGTGCGACCGGACGGCCGGTGCCGCTGCTGAGCGATTTCCTGATCGGCCGCAGCGGAGGCTGAACGCCCCATGCGGGTCCAGTTCTATCACAACACCGAAGACCCGCTGGCACTCGCCTGCGAGCTGATCACGCGCGCACACGCCGGCGGTCGCCGGATTGCGCTGCGCCTGCCCGACAGCGGCACGCTGCGCCGCGCCGACCAGCTGCTGTGGGCGGCCGACCCGCAATCATTCATCCCGCACGTCACAGCCGGCCACGCGCTGGCACCCGAGACGCCGGTGATACTGGCCGAGGCCGGCTCGCCGGCAGACTGGCCGCATGCCGACCTGCTCTTCAATCTGGCAACCGACGTGCCGCCGGATTTTGCCGGTTTCCGCATGCTGGTGGAGATCATCGGGCGCCAGGAAGCCGAGCGCGTTCCGGCTCGCAGCCGCTGGATGCATTACAAACAGGCCGGCCACGAGTTGCAGGCCTTCGATTCCGAACAGCGCAGGGCCATGTGATGCGCAAGGACGATTTCGACCAGGACAGCGATCTGCGCGAGGCCGATGAGCTGCTGCGCAAGGCCGACGCACTGCTGTCACGCGGCCGCGCGGGGTCGGGCATGGGTATCGAGGACGATGACCTGCCGCTGGTCACCGAGATCATCCCGGCAGTGGGGCTGTGCGCGCCGGCGCCGAAAACCATGCCCGAACCGGATCTGGAGCCGGACACCGAGATGACCGAGCAGCTCATCGATCTCGATACGGCCATCCAGCGCGAGATCGAAGCCTGGATGGCGCACGAGATGCCGGAAATCATCGAGCGGGAACTGGAATTGCTGCAGGAGCGGATACGCGCCGAGGTCATGGCCAGCATGCGGGTCGGCCTGCTGCCCCGCCTGTCGGAGGAAATTGCCTCCCGCCTGCCGGGGGCGGAGCGCCCGGTCAGGCGCCGCTGAAACTGCGGTTGTGGGCATCCACCAGGATGCCCCACTGCGCCTCGTCGAACGTGCGCTGACGTCGCCGAAGCTGCTCCAGATCGTGGCGCGCCGCCATGCCGGCGGTCAGCCGCGGCCGCATCTTCTCGAGATCGATCAGGGCCACCTCGAATCCCTCGCCGGCCGGCTTCGCCATCACATGTTTGTTGTACAGGCTGCTGTGCTGCAGCTTTTCGCGGTGCACACGTCCCAGCTGCTCACCCACCGCCTGCGCCAGCAAGCGCTTGCGCTCAGCCGGCAGGCCCTCAAGTGCCGCGAGATCGGCAAAACCGCTGAGTTCCTCGGTCACCACCACAGCCTGTACACCCTCCTCCGCCTTGCGCACGCCGTGAAAAATCCCCACCGGGGTGCCGACCCGCAAGGCCTGCAAGCGCTGGAGGTACTGCCACTCACGGCTGGCAGTCGGCCAGCCGAAGGGATGCGCGAGCGTGTAGCACCGGTGGTTGAGCTGGCGCTTGACGTAGTACCTGCGGCCTTCGAGCACCACCATCACCATGCCGCTCCAGCCACTGCGGCGGCGGTTGGGCTCCTCGACCCACGCCCCCTCCACGCCCCACCAGAAATCGAAATCGCGCCCGTCCATTCGCTACCCTTTGTTACAGGATTGTGATGCTAGCAGTTCCGCCGCCCCGGCGGCCTGAAAGCATGAGCCGTTCCGCTATAATTCGCCCCTTTGCCCGAGCACGCAGACGCAACCATGGAACTCGCCAAAAGCTTCGAACCCGCAGCCATTGAATCCCGCTGGTACCCCGAGTGGGAGTCGCGTGGCTATTTCAACGCCGGGCTCGACCAGTCGAAGTCCGAGGCCTTCTGCATCCTGCTGCCGCCGCCCAACGTCACCGGCACGCTGCACATGGGCCACGGTTTCAACCAGACGCTGATGGACAGCCTCACGCGCTATCACCGCATGCGCGGCGACAACACGTTGTGGCAGCCCGGTACCGACCACGCCGGCATCGCGACGCAGATCGTCGTCGAGCGCCAGCTTGACGCGCAGGGCATCAGCCGCCACGACCTCGGCCGCGAGAAGTTCCTGGAGAAGGTGTGGGAGTGGAAGGAATACTCCGGCGGCACCATCACGCGCCAGATGCGCCGCATGGGCACCAGCCCGGACTGGACACGCGAACGCTTCACGATGGATGACGGACTCTCGAAGACCGTCACCGAAACCTTCGTGCGCCTCTACAACGAAGGCCTGATCTACCGCGGCAAGCGGCTGGTGAACTGGGATCCGGTGCTCGGCACCGCGGTGTCCGACCTCGAAGTGGTGTCCGAGGAGGAAGACGGCAAGCTCTACCACATCCTCTACCCCTTCTCCGACGGTCCCATCGACGGGCTGGCCGGCCTGACGGTGGCCACCACCCGCCCCGAGACCATGCTCGGCGACGTTGCGGTGATGGTGCATCCCGAGGACGAGCGCTACGCCCACCTCATCGGCAAGACCGTGCGCCTGCCGATCGCCGATCGTGACATCCCCATCATCGCCGACGACTACGTCGACCGCGAGTTCGGTACCGGCTGCGTCAAGGTCACGCCGGCGCACGATTTCAACGACTATGCGGTGGGCCAGCGTCACGGCCTCGACATGATCGTGATCCTGACGCTGGGCGCAGCCGTGCCGGCGCAGGCCGAGGTGTTCGACACCCACGGCCAGCCCAAGGGCACCCTGCCCATGCCAACGGGCATCGCCGGGCTGGATCGCGTGCCGGCTCGCGAGAAGGTGGTGGCCGACCTCGAAGCGGCCGGCGTGCTGGTCGAGGTCAAGGCGCACAAGCTGATGGTGCCGCGCGGCGACCGCACCAACGTGGTCATCGAGCCCATGCTGACTGACCAGTGGTTCGTCGCCATGAGCAAGCCGGGCGCGGACGGCAAGAGCATCACGCAGAAGGCGCTCGACGTGGTCGCCTCGGGCGAGATCAGGTTCTACCCCGAGAACTGGGTCAACACCTACAACCAATGGCTCAACAACATCCAGGACTGGTGTATCTCGCGCCAGCTGTGGTGGGGCCACCAGATTCCGGCCTGGTATGCCGTGGAAGGTGACACGCGCCGAGTGTGGGTGGCGCACGACCTCGACGAGGCCGCCGCGCTGGCCGCGAAGGACGGCTACCACGGCGAACTGGCGCGTGACGAGGACGTGCTCGACACCTGGTATTCGTCCGCGCTGTGGCCCTTCTCCACGTTGGACTGGACGCCCGCGTGGCCGGCCAAGTCCAACGACGCGCTGGACCTCTACCTGCCCTCCTCGGTGCTGGTCACCGGCTTCGACATCATCTTCTTCTGGGTCGCGCGCATGGTCATGATGACCACGCACATCACCGGCAAGATTCCGTTCAGGCACGTGTACGTGCATGGCCTGATCCGCGACGCGGAAGGCCAGAAGATGTCGAAGTCCAAGGGCAATGTGCTCGACCCCATCGACCTCATTGACGGCATCTCGGTCGATGAACTGGTGAAGAAGCGCACCACCGGCCTGATGAACCCCAAACAGGCGGCGAGCATCGAGAAAAAGACGCGCAAGGAATTCCCCGACGGCATCCCTGCCTTCGGCACCGACGCGCTGCGCTTCACCTACGCCAGCCTCGCCAGCCCGGGGCGCGACATCAAGTTCGACCTGTCGCGCTGCGAGGGCTACCGCAACTTCTGCAACAAGCTGTGGAACGCCACGCGCTTCGTGCTGATGAACTGCGAGGGGCAGGACTGCGGCTTTGACCCGCACAGCGCGGACCAGTGCGTGCCGGGCGGCTATCTGGACTTCTCCTTCGTCGACCGCTGGATCGTGTCGCAACTGCAGCGCACAGAAGCCGAGGTGGAGAAGCACTTCGGCGAATACCGCTTCGACCTCGCCGCCAAGGCCATCTACGAGTTCGTCTGGGACGAGTACTGCGACTGGTACGTGGAACTGGCCAAGGCGCAAATCCAGCAAGGCGACGCCGCGCAACAGCGCGCCACCCGCCGTACCCTGCTGCGCGTGCTGGAAACCGTGCTGCGTCTGGCGCACCCGCTGATTCCGTTCATCACCGAAGAGCTGTGGCAGACCGTGGCGCCGATGGCCGGCCGCAAGAACACCGACAGCATCATGACTGCCGCCTGGCCGGTGGCCGACCCCGCGCGCATCGACACGGAATGCGAGGCACGCATGGCCGCACTGAAGACCATGATCAACGCCTGCCGCAACCTGCGCGGCGAGATGAACGTCTCGCCGGCACAGAAGCTGCCGCTGGTCATCGCCGGCAATGCGGCCGGGGCCGAGGCCTTCGTGCCGTATCTGACAGCGCTGGCGCGCCTGTCGGAGGTCGAGCTGGCGTCCGACATCCCGGCCGACGCGCTCGCTCCGGTGGCGGTGATCGGCGAACACCGCCTGATGCTCAAGGTCGAGATCGACATCGCGGCCGAACGCGAGCGTCTGGGCAAGGAGATTGCCCGCCTCGAAGGCGAGATCGCCAAGGCCAACGGCAAGCTCGGCAACGCCAGCTTCGTCGAACGCGCGCCGGCCGCCGTCGTGGCGCAGGAGCGCGAGCGGCTGGCCGGCTTCGAGGCCACGCTGCAGCAACTGCGTCCGCAGTACGAACGCCTGGGCGCACGCTGAGCACTCCTCGACCGGCCCGAAATGCACTCCTGTGGTGCATTTGGGGCCTTTTTCATTGCCGCGCAGCGCGCACGCAACACCCCCTGCGGAAAATCTTCGGGTCTGGCGCATCTTTTGCTGAAGTTGCACCGATTCTGTCCGTCAATACGGATATGGCCGCGCAGACGGCCGGCTCAGCCTCAACCCGGAGAACAACCATGACTCTTTCCGTCCGCACCCGCCTCATCGCGCTTGCGACGATTGCCTGTCTCGGCCTGATCGTCGTCGGCTTGCTGGGCGTCGCCCAGCTCCGTTCCTTCAACCACAGTACCGCTACCGGCCTGTCCGACGTGCAGGACAGCGTCAATGCGCTGGTCTCGGTGGCCCGCGCCGACTCGGCCTTCAAGACCCAGGTGCAGGAATGGAAGAACATCCTCATCCGCGGCAACGACCGCGCGCTGTTCGATCGCTACCTGAAAGGCTTCGAGGAACAGGAAAGCAGCGTCCGTGAAAACCTCAAGCGGGTCGAAGCCTATCTGCTGGCCAGTGATCCCGGCTCCGGCACCATCGCCAGACTGCTCGACGACCACGCCCTGCTCGGCAGCCGCTACCGTGCTGCGCTGGCCGACTTCGACGCCGCCGATCCCGACACTGGCAAGAAGGTCGACGTCGCCGTGCGCGGCATGGACCGTGACTTCAGCAAGGGGCTTGGCGAGCTGGTCGGCGCCATCCAGCTTGCCGAAGCCGAACATGTGCAGAAGCAGATCGCGGTGGCCGAGCAGGCCTATCTGGATTCGCGCAACGGCATCCTCCTCACCCTGCTGCTCGGCACGGCGGTGGTGGCCCTGCTGGCCTGGGTCATCATCCGCCGCATCGACAACGCCCTGAGCGGCTTCGCCGCGACCATGGCCGCCGTGTGCCGCGACTGGGACCTGCGCCTGCGCGCCGACACCCGTGGGGGTGACGAGATCGCCGCCATCGCGCAAGGACTCAACGCCATGCTCGAACAGTTCCAGCAACTTGTGCGCGAGATCAACAGCCATGCCACGCAGGTGCAGCAGACCAGCGCCGACGTGGCCTCTGCGGTGGCCCACATCAACGAACATGTGGGCACGCTGAACGATTCCACCGCCACCTCCGCGGCGTCGGTCGAGCAGCTGACGGTGAGCATCAACCAGGTGCGCGACAACGCCGACCAGACGCTGAAGATCTCCGAGCAGTCCTCGCAGGCGGCGGTAGAAGGCGGCACGGTCGTGCGCCGCACCGCCGACGGCATGCTGCAGACCGCCGACTCGGTGCGCGCGGCGGCCGAAGCCGTGCGCCGGCTGGGCGAGCAATCCACCGCCATCGGCAGCATCGTCAAGGTGATCCAGGAAGTGGCCGAGCAGACCAACCTGCTGGCGCTCAACGCCGCCATCGAGGCCGCACGCGCGGGCGAGCAGGGCCGCGGCTTCGCGGTGGTGGCCGACGAGGTGCGCAAGCTCGCCGAGCGCTCGGCGCAATCGGCGCGCGAGATCACCGACAACATCGGCGCCATGCAGCACTCGGCGCAGACCGCAGTCAACGACATGGACCACGTGGTGGCCAAGGTGGGCGACGACTCCGAACTCGCCCGCGCGGCCGGCGAAGCGATCGAACGCATCGAGAACGGATCGCGCCAGGTGGTCGGCGTGGCGCAGGAAATCGCCAACGCACTGCGCGAACAGGCGCAGGCCAGCGACACGCTCGCCAGCCAGATCGAGGCCATTGCACGCTCCAGCGACGAGAACGCCGCCGCCCTGGGCGAGACTTCGTCCGCCGTCATCACGCTCGAGGACATGGCCCGGCGCATGCAGCAGACCGTGGCACGCTTTGCGGTGTAAGCGCCACCGGCAACAAAAAAGGCCATCCCGCGGGATGGCCTTTTTCATGCTGCGTCGTGACTTACTTGCGCCGCAGGTAGAACTCGAAGACGCGCTCGTCGGTTTCGTTCTGACCCAGCAGGTCGTTGCCGGTCTGACGGGCGAACGCCTGGAAGTCCTTGACCGACCCGGGATCCGTCGCCAGCACCTTGACCGTCTGACCACTCTCGACCTCGGCGAGCGCCTTCTTCGCACGCAGGATCGGCAGCGGACAGTTCAGACCGCGCGCATCGACCTCCTTGTCAAACTCCATTCGCTAGTACTCCTCTGTGCGGGACGGCGCAGTATAAACGCAGGCCCGCGCAACGAAAACCCGCTCCAGCATCAACGCCGCTCGGCTTCCCGTGCCGCGTGCTCCTGCTTGATCTCGCGCATGCGCGCATCGATGGCGGAAAGCTCGAAGAAATCCTTGCTGCCGCCGCGCCGCGCCAGTTCAAGCTGCTCGATGGCGGCCGGCAGGGCGCCGCGCAGCACATACACTTCGGCCAGTGCGCGGTGATACTGCGTCAGACGCCCCTGGCGCTCCTCCGCCCGTGCCAGACGCTCCCACAACCGCGGGTCGGCGCGGTCGCGCAGGATCGCGGACTGCGCCAGCTCCGCCGCGCGTTCCGGATGTCCGGCAGCGTACTCGGCATCGATGCGGGCATAGCGCAGCGCACGGCTGTCCGGATGCGCCCGCAAGGCGCGCTCCACCACCTCCAGCGCGCCCGCCGCATCACGCGCCGCAAGGCGCAGTTCCACTTCCAGCAGGGAGGCGTAGGCCGAATTGCGCCCCTCCGGGCTCATCGTGGCGAGGGTGGCGAGCGCATCGTCGAGGCGATTGGCGCGCATCTGCGCGCGCGCCAGACCGTAGCGCGACACGTCGTCCCTGCGCTCCGCCACGCGGATCTCGAACTCACGCACGGCTTCCACCGGCGACTGCCCGATGACGCGCAGCTTGGTGCGCACGAAGGCGAAATCGGACGAGTCGAGCACCTGCCGGTAGCGCATCTGGGCCACACGGTTCTGCATGTCGGCAAAGCGTTCCTGCGTCATCGGGTGGGTGCGCAGGTAGCCCGGCAGATCACTCTCGTAGATGCGTGTTTCACGCTGCAGACGGGCAAAGAATCCGGGCATGCCGCGCGGATCGAAGCCGGCACGTTCGAGCAGTTGCAGACCGATGCGGTCGGCCTCGCGCTCGAAGGCGCGGGAATAGCCCAGTTGCTGCTGGATGGCGCCGGCCTGCCCCGCCACGATGGCCGCCTCGGCAAGCTGCGGATTGCTGTTGGCGGCCAGCACGCCGACCAGCAGCGAGCCCAGCAGCATCGCCATCGACTGTCCCTGCTTGCCGAACAGCTGGGCGATGTGGCGCTGCGTGACGTGGGCGATCTCGTGCCCCATCACCGAGGCGAACTCAGACTCGGTTTCGGCCGTCAGCAGCAGCCCGCTGTGGATGCCGATGTAGCCGCCCGGCAGCGCAAAGGCGTTGATCTGCGGGTTGTTGATGACGAAGAACTCGAACTCGCGGTCGGGCTGCGGACCCACCGCGACCATGCGGCGGCCGATGCTGCCGACGTAGTCCTCCACCTCGACGTCGTCCAGATAGGCCGGGTCCTGCCAGCGGATGTCGCGCATGATGGACTCGCCGATGCGCTGTTCTTCCAGCGACGACAGATCGGAGGTTGCCACGTCGCCCAGATCCGGCAGATTGAAGGCATGCAGGGGGGACGCCACAAGCGTGGCAGCCAGCATCAGGGCGGAAAGTCGTTTCATCACGGGTGCTATGATAGCGCCCCCGACTGATCGTTCCGGCACCACATACGCATGAGCCAGCCACTCACCCATTTCGACGCCGAAGGACAGGCCCACATGGTCGACGTCGGCGCCAAGAACGAAACCCGTCGCGTTGCCGTGGCGACCGGCGCCATCTCCATGCTGCCCGCCACCTTCGCCATGGTGCGCGAGGGTACGGCCAAGAAAGGCGACGTGCTCGGCATCGCGCGCATTGCAGCCATCCAGGGCTCCAAGCGCACCAGCGAGCTGATCCCGCTGTGCCATCCGATCCCGCTGACGCGGGTGGCCGTGGACTTTGCCCTCGACGAGCAGGCTCACAGCGTGAGCGTCACCGTCACCGCCGAAACCGTCGGCCGTACCGGCGTCGAGATGGAAGCCCTCACCGCCGCCAGCGTGGCCCTGCTGACCATCTACGACATGTTGAAGGCCGTCGACCGCGGCATGACCATGAGCGGCATCCGGCTGCTGGAGAAGCTCGGCGGCAAGTCGGGACACTGGATTTCAGAGCAGTAAGCCATTGATCCTAATGAAAACAGGAGAACCCCTCCGGTTTTCTGGCAGTAAGATCGAGACGCTACCCAACAAGACGAGAAGTGCCGTTTTTTGACTCTTTGGCCCAATTTTGCTCCAGTCACAAGGAACAAAGATGGCGTCGATCCGTCAGCACGGTAACCGTTGGCAAGCCCGCGTAAGGCGTAGCGGCCACCCGATTCAGTCTCGCAGTTTCAGCACCCGACACGATGCTGAGCAATGGGCAAGATCCCTGGAGGTCGAGATCGACCGAGGGCTCTTCCGGCCCGCATCGGATGACCATAAGATTTCCCTTCGCGAACTCTTCCACCGCTTTATCGAGGAAGTCCTGCCATCGATGAAGGGGGCAAAGGAAGACGCAATCCGTCTCCGGGCAATCTGCCGCAGACCCATCGCGGAATACGCGCTCACCAACCTGACCGCAGAGCGCATTGCTCACTACCGGGACGAACGGCTCCAACAGGTCGCCCCGGCCACCGTCGTCAGAGAACTCGCCTACCTGTCGAGCATCATCAACCACGCTCGGAAGGAATGGGCTTTCCCCATCCCCAACCCTGTATCCCTTGTCCGCAAGCCCTTCGGCGGAAGAGGTCGGGACCGGGTACTGACCCCTCACGAACAGGAGCGGCTTCTGGCAGTGCTGTCGCCCACAGGCAGGAAGAACCCGCTGACCAAACCCATCGTTCAGATCGCTTTGGCAACCGCCATGCGCCGAGGCGAACTTCTCTCGCTCAGATGGTGCGACATTGATCTGATCGGGCAAACCGCCACGCTGCAAACCAGCAAGAACGGCGAGGGTCGAGTCGTGCCTCTGTCGTCCAAGGCGGTCGAGGTCTTGAGCCGCTTACCTCGCGATGGGGACACAGTGTTCCCGATCACCGCATATGCATTGGCGGCCAACTTCAAACGAGCGGTCAAAACTGCGGGGCTTGCCAATCTGCGCTTCCACGATCTACGCCATACAGCCATCACGCAGATGTCCAGCAAGTTGCCCAACGTGATCGAGTTG
>JAJLLM010000019.1:0-13675 GCA_033837965.1 Pseudazoarcus pumilus | reverse complement strand
CTGCTGTGGTTGTTTGGCGGGAGTCGGTATGTCGGGCCTCGACCGGCCGGGACTCGCCCCGGCGGGCGACTTCCTTTCTTGTTGCACGACAAGAAAGGAAGCAAAGAAACGTGCCCCGCATTCTCGGCCCTTCGGGCTTCCCTCGCTCCGGGCGGTTTCACCGGCCGGTCCTGAACTCGCTGCGCTCAGACAGCAGGACCGGACTTCCCCGGCGAAACCACCCTGCACTCGGCGAGCCTGAGGGGATGGGCGCGCAGTGAACCGCCAAGGCTGTAACGGGTGCCGTGCGTCGAGCACGGCTTGTTTACCCCTCCCTTCTGAGCCGCTGAGCGGAGAGTGCTCACGGCGGGGCCTTCCGGCCTTGCTGTTTGAGCGAAGCGTGTTTGCAAGGCCGGCCGCCGGGAGTGCTCGCAGCGAGGGAACTCCGAAGGGGCGGTGAGGAGGGTGTGCTTCTTTGCCTACTTTCTTGCACAAGCAAGAAAGTAGGTCGCCTGCCGGGGCGAAATCCCGGTCGGTCAAGGTATGAATGACCGACTCGCCTTGAACTCGCGGCGGTATCCGCGCGGCGACTTTCAGCTCCGGTACAGCAACTCCACCGCATCCGCCGGTAACCATTCACGCAGGTTCTCCAGCAGGGCATCCTCGGGGCGGATGCGCCAGGTCTCGCCGAACGGCAGGTCGACCTCGGCCACGGCGTTGCGGTAGCGCAGGCGCACCGGGCAGCCGCCGTCGCGGAAGGGGCCGAGCAGGGCCTGCAGGCGTTCGACGGCGGCCTGCGGGCCGCCGGCCTCGTTGACCTCGCCGTTGAGCTTGAGCTGCAGGGCGGTGGCGAAACGGCTGCGCGCCTCGCCGAGCGTCATCAGCTTGTCGGCGATGATGCGCAGGCCGCCTTCGCCGTTGAAGTCGTCGCGGCTGATCTTGCCTTCGACGATCAGCACTTCATCGGTGACGATCTTGCCGCGGCTGGCGTCCAGCACTTCGGAATACACCGTGACTTCGCGCGGCGTGGTGCCGTCGTCGAGTTGCACGAAGGCCATCTTGCCGCGATTGCCGACCTTGGTGCGGGCCTCCATCACCACGCCGACGAGCATGGTCGGTTCGCGTGAGGGCTCCAGATCGGCCAGCGTGCGGCGGATGAAGCGGCGCACCTCGGGCTTGAAGGAATTGAAGGGGTGGCCGGAGAGGAAGAAGCCGATGGCGGTCTTCTCTTCCTTGAGGCGTTCGCGCTCGCTCCACGGGCGCACCTTGATGAATTCGGGCGCGGCGCCGGCGGCTTCCGGCAGCATGTCGAAGAGCCCGCCCTGCATGGCGTTGGCGGCGGCCTGGTCGGCGGCTTCCATGGCGAGGCCGACGGTGGCGAGCAGTTCGGCACGGTCGCGGCCGGCATGGCCGGGCAGGGTGTCGAGCGCGCCGGCGCGGATCAGCGCCTCGACCACGCGCTTGTTTACCATGCGGCGGTCGACGCGGTCGCAGAAGTCGAACAGATCGCGGAACGGCCCCCCGGATTCGCGCGCGGCGAGGATGGAGCGTACGGCCGGCTCGCCGCAGCCCTTCACCGCACCCAGGCCGTAGCGGATGGTCCTGGCGTCCGTCGGTACGAAGCGGTAGTCGGACTCATTGAGGTCCGGCGGCAACACCTTGACGCCGTTCGCCACCGTATCCTCGTAGAAGATGCGGATGGTGTCGGTGTTGTCCAGATCCGCCGACATGGTGGCGGCCATGAAGGCCGCGCAGTGGTGCGCCTTGAGCCAGGCCGTGTGGTAGGTGACCACGGCGTAGGCGGCGGTGTGCGACTTGTTGAAGCCGTACTCCGCGAACTTGGTCATCAGGTCGAAGAGCTGTTCGGCCAGGGCCGGGTCGTAGCCCTTCTGCTTGGCGCCCTCGGCGATGGTGGCGCGGTGCTTGGCCATCTCCTCGGCCTTCTTCTTGCCCATCGCGCGGCGCAGCATGTCGGCGCCGCCTAGCGTGTAGCCCCCGATGATCTGGGAGATCTGCATCACCTGTTCCTGGTACACGATGACGCCGTAGGTCGGCTCCAGGCAGGCTTTCAGATCCGGGTGGAAGTAGTCGATCTCCTGCTGGCCTTTCTTGCGCAGGATGAAGTCGTCCACCATGCCCGAGCCCAGCGGGCCGGGGCGATACAGCGCCAGCACGGCGATGATGTCCTCGAAGCGGTCGGGGCCGAGCTTCTTGAGGAGCTTCTTCATGCCGTCCGATTCGACCTGGAAGATCGCCGTGGTGTTGGCGTCCTTCAGGATCTTGTAGGCGGCCGGGTCGGTGAAGGGCAGCGCGTTCAGATCGGGCTTTTCACCGGTCAGGCGTTCGACGTACTGCACCGCCAGATCGATGATGGTGAGGTTGCGCAGGCCGAGGAAGTCGAACTTCACCAGGCCGACCGCCTCGACGTCGTCCTTGTCGAACTGCGACACCGGCGTGGCGTCTTCGCCGTCGGCGATGTAGAGCGGGCAGAAATCGGTGAGCTTGCCCGGCGCGATCAGCACGCCGCCGGCGTGCATGCCGACGTTGCGCGACAGGCCTTCCAGCGGCAGCGCCAGCTCCCACAGTTCCTTGACCGATTCGCCGTCGTTGCCGTCGGCCATCATCTCGCCGATCTGCGGTTCCATCTCGTAGGCGCGGTTGAGCGAAACGGGCTTGTTGGCCTCGACCGGGATCAGCTTGGAGAGGCGGTCGCACAGGCCATAGGGCAGGTCCAGCACGCGGCCGACGTCGCGCACCACCGCCTTGGAGGCCATGGTGCCGAAGGTGGCGATCTGACTCACGGCTTCCTTGCCGTAGCGCTCGCGTACGTATTCGATGACGCGGTAACGATTGTCCTGGCAGAAATCGATGTCGAAGTCGGGCATCGACACGCGTTCCGGGTTCAGGAAGCGCTCGAACAGCAGCGCGTACTCGAGCGGGTCGAGATCGGTGATGCGCAAGCTGTAGGCCACCAGCGAACCGGCACCCGAACCGCGGCCCGGCCCCACCGGCACACCGTTTTCCTTGGCCCAGTTGATGAAGTCCGCCACGATCAGGAAGTAACCGGGGAAGCCCATCTGGATGATGGTGTCGGTCTCGAACTTCAGGCGGTCCTCGTAGCGTTGCCGCTGCTGCTCGCGCACTGCCTCGTCCGGGTACAGCTCGGCGAGGCGCACTTCCAGTCCGGCCTTGGCCTCGGCAATCAGGAAGTCGTCCAGCGTCATGCCTTCCGGCGTGGGGAATTGCGGCAGGTAGTTCTTGCCCAGTTCGACGCTGAGCGAGCAGCGGCGCGCGATCTCGACGGCGTTTTCCAGCGCCTCGGGCAGATCGGCAAACAGCGCGCACATCTCGTCCTGGCTCTTGAAATACTGCTCCGGCGTGAAGTCACGCGGCCGGCGCTTGTCGGCCAGCACGTAGCCCTGCGCGATGCACACGCGCGCCTCGTGCGCCATGTAGTCGTCCGGCGCGAGGAACTGGATCGGATGCGTTGCCACCACCGGCAGGTCGAGCCGGCCGGCCAGTTGCACGGCTTCCGCCACGTACTGTTCGGTGCCGGGGTGGCCGGCGCGCTGCAGTTCGACGTAGAAGGCGTCCGGGAAGTGCGCCGCCCACCACCTTGCCAGCACGTCGGCGGTGTCGCGGTTGCCGTTCATCAGCGCCTGGGCGATGTCGCCGGACATGGCGCCGGACAGGCACAGCAGGCCGTCGAGCGGATGCTCGTCGAACCATTCGCGGCGCAGTTCGGGGCGGCCCCGGTACTTGTTCTCGAGATAGGCGCGGGTGAGCAGCTCGGAGAGCTGGCCGTAGCCGCTGCGGTCACGACAGATCAGCAGCACGCGATGCGGCTTGTCGCGGTCGGCCTCGTTGCTGATCCAGACGTCGGCGCCGATGACGGGCTTGATGCCTTTCGCACGGGCCCCCTTGTAGAACTTGACCATGCCGAAGAGGTTGGCGAGGTCGGAAATGCCCAGCGCGGGCATGTGTTCTTCCGCGGCGCGCTCAATGGCCTTGTCGGTCTGGACGATGCCGTCCTGGATCGAGTATTCGGAGTGCAGGCGGAGGTGTACGAAGCGGGGGGTGCTGGCGTCCATGGCGAAGGAGTTTACCCGATCCCGGCGCGGGCGACGGGCGCTTCGGTCAGTGCGTCGGCAGCACCCGGAAGCCTTCGTCGGGCGGTTCCGTCGCGGAGATCTCGATGCGCGTCACCTCGGCTGCCGGCGGTCCTTCGTGGGCCCAGTCGATGAAAGCCTCGACCTGCTCCTCGGGGCCGTACACCACAGCCTCGACCTCGCCCGAGAAGCGGTTGCGCACCCAGCCGGAGAGGCCCAGCAGCAGGGCCTCCTGTTCGGCACTGGCGCGGTAGTACACACCTTGCACCTTGCCGTGGATGAGCAGGTGGCGGGCGATTGGCGGTCTCTTCTGTTCGTTCATGGCGGGGGCTGTCCTTCACTGCGGGCGATGCGTGCGAGCGCATCGTCGATGTCGGTGGCCAGCGCGTCCGTGCCGAGCGTGGCGTCGAAGCCCGCACGGCGCAGCAGCGCGGCCGGTTGTGGTTGCAGGCCCGCGAGCATCAGGCGAATGCCGCGCCGGGCCAGGTCATGGTGCAGATTGTGCAGGATGTCGAGGCCGGTGGTGTCGATGTGCACCATGTGGTCGAGATCGAGCACGAGGTAGCGCGGCCGGCCGAGGTCGGCGAGCAGGGCGTCGAGCTTGTGGCTGGCGCCGAAGAACAGGCTGCCGCTGAGGCGGAAGGCCAGTACGCGCGGGCTGCCGTCTGCATGTTGCGCCACCGGCAGGGCCGACAGATCCACAGCGTCCAGCCGCGTCAGGTCGGACATGCGGTAGAGGTACACCAGCGCCGACATCACCAGCCCCGCCTGCACGGCCAGCGTCAGGTCGAACAGCACCGTCAGTGCGAAGGTGGTGAGCAGCGTGGCGGCGTAGGGGCGGCTGTGGCGGCGCAGTTCGCGCAGGCGGAATGCGTGCCACTCGCCCATGTTGATGGCGACGATGACCACGATGGCCGACAGCGTGGCGAGTGGAATGTGGCTGGCCAGCGGGGCCAGCGCCAGCACCATGGCCAGCAGCACGGCAGCGTGCACCATGCCCGCAACAGGCGTGCGTCCGCCGCTGCGCAGGTTGGTGGCGGTGCGGGCAATCGCCCCGGTGGCGGCAAAGCCGCCGAACAGCGGCGCCGCCAGATTGGCCAGCCCCTGTGCCATCAGCTCCTGATTGGGGTCGTGGCGGTCGCCGATGTGCTGGTCGGCCACGCGCGCCGAGAGCAGCGATTCGATGGCGCCGAGCAGGGCGATGGTCAGCGCCGGCGCGACGAGCTTGCCCAGCGTGCCGAGTTCGACGGCGGGCAGGCCGAAATCCGGCAGCTCCTGCGGGATGCCGCCGAAGCGACTGCCGATGGTGTCCACCGGGAACACGAACAGCGCATTGGCCAGCGTGGCCAGCACCAGGACCGCCAGCGGGCCGGGGGCGCGCCGCATCCAGTGGATGCGGCGGGCGGCGCGGTTCCATGCCAGCAGCACGGAGACCGAGGCCGCCGCCAGCGCAATGGTGGGTACCTGTGCGGTGTGCAGCGCGCCGGACAGGGCCTCGACCTTGCCGAAGAACTCGCCCGGCATCTGATCGATCTGCAGACCGAGGAAGTCCTTGATCTGCGACAGGAAGATCACCACCGCGATGCCGTTGGTGAAGCCGATCACGACCGAGATCGGGATGAAGCGGATCATCGTGCCGAGGCGGAACGCGCCCATCGCGAAGAGCATCACGCCCGACATCATGGTGGCGACGAGCAGGTTGGCCACGCCGTAGTCGAGCACGATGGCGTACACGATGGGGATGAAGGCGCCGGTGGGGCCGCCGATCTGCACGCGCGAGCCGCCCAGCAGGGAAACCAGCAGGCCCGCCACGATGGCGGTCCAGATGCCGGCTGCGGGGCTCATGCCGGAGGCAATGGCGAAGGCCATGGCGAGCGGCAGAGCGAGCACGCCGACGGTGATGCCGGCGGCGAAATCGCCGCTCAGCGTGGCCCGGTCATAGCCCGGGAGGGTGTCGAGAATCCTGGGGTGGAAGCGAAACATGGTGCCTTCTCCGGCTGGGGTTCGAGAGCGCGACAAGGACGGCGACCGGAGAGGCCGTTCGTCGTTGGCGGCGCTGGCGAACCATCCAGCGTTTGGAAGGCGTCAGTGGCATGCAACACTCGCCGCGGCCACGCGCACCTGGTTGCGGCCGCCGTGCTTGCCTTCATACAGCGCCCTGTCGGCGGCCTCGATCAGCCCTTCGGAGTCGAGTGCAGGGTGGTCGGCAGAGCTGGCCAGGCCAGCTGTCAGCGTGCAGGTGAAAGGCGCCTGGGCATGGCTGAAATGCAGGCGCGAGAAGCTCTCGAGGATGTCGTCCATCAGCTTGCGGGCGTGTTCCGCAGTGCATTCGGGCAGCACCACGAGGAATTCCTCACCACCGTAGCGGCCCACCACGTCGGAGGTACGCAGGCGCTGGCGCAGCAGTGTGGCGAGCGAGGAAATCACCACGTCTCCGGTGGCGTGGCCGTAGCTGTCGTTGACGCGCTTGAAGTGGTCGATGTCGAGCATGACGACCGTCACCGGGCTGCCGCTGCGCCGCGCGCGCGCCAGCATGCGGGCTGCGGCTTCCTTGATGGCCGAGTGCTTGAGCAGGCCGGTCAGGCTGTCGAGACTGATGAGGCCTTCGAGCACGCGTGCGCGCTCGACACGGCTACGCACGGTGGCTACCAGTTGGGCGTCCGAGATCGGCTTGGTCAGGAAGTCATCCGCGCCGTGACGCATGGCGCTTACTTGCTGGTTCAGGTCGGTTTCGGCCGACAGGTAAACAATCGGGAGGCTGGCCCAGTTGTCGTGCTGTCGCACTACGCCGGCCAGTTCGGCACCCGAGTAGCGCGGCATGTGCATGTCCATCAGGATCAGCTCAGGGCGCAGCGAGGCGATGGACTCGATCAGTTCCTCCGGCTTTCCCAGGCAGTGCGCCTCGACACCAGCGGCCTGCAGCACCAGCCGGTAGTGTTCGGCAAGTGGCAGATCGTCTTCGACGATGAGCACGCGTTCCGGTGGCGCCTGACGTGCTTCCAAAAGCTGGGTCATGCGCCGGATCAGACGCGGGATGTCGAGCGGCTTGAGCGAATAGGCGCTGGCGCCCATGCGCACTGCCCGTACGCGCGAGGCGAAGTCGTCGTGCGAAGTGATGAAGATCAGCGGACAGCCGCAGGAAGAAAGGTTCGGGCAGGTCTTCAGTGCCAGCGTCGAATCATTCTTTGCATCCAGCACGATGTCGGCAATCAGCAGGTCGGGGCAGGCTTCCTGCGCCGCCTGTTCGGCGTCTGCGAGGCGGGTGAAGTGCCGTACGCTGAAATTGAAGGACTCGATCTGCTGGCTGAGATCCCGCCCGCACAGCTCGTCATCCTCGATCAGCCAGACGTTCCAGCTGGTCTGCGCCGTGCCGACGGCGCTGGGGCGTGCCGGTGCGCTGCTTTGGCTGGCCGGAAGCGGCAGATCAAGATGGTTGCGGCAGAAGGCGGCGAGCGCGCTGGAAAACGCCTGGCGCGTGGCGGCGTCGATGGTAGCCGGTCCGACCTCGCGCCAGTATTTGATCTGCAGTTCCAGGGCACGCGCTGCCGCGCTCAGGGCGGCGAAGCCGAAGGTGCCGCCGGAGCCGGCGAGCTTGTGCAGCCGGTGGTGCAGTTCGTCCAGGTCCGCGGCGTCCGGCTGCATGCCGCACAGCCGCTCGCCCAGCGCCTGCAGCGTGGCCATCTCGCCCGGCAGGCGGGCGGCGTAGTCCCGGCGCAGGGCTTCGAGCTGGGCGGCGAGTTTCTGGGAAGGGTCCTCAGTCAAGCGCACCCCCCTCCCAGATGCCGCGCACATGGTCTGCCAGCGTCATCGGATCGAAGGGCTTGGCAATCACGTCGCGGGCCCCGAGCGAGCGGAAGTGTTCGACCTCGGCGGGCTGTACCTTGGCGGTCATGAAGGCTACCGGCACCTCGGCCAGCGCCGGGCGCTCGCGCAGCGCGCGCAACACGCTCGGACCGTCCATGCCCGGCATCATGACGTCGAGCAGGATGATGTCGGGCGCGAAGCCTTCCACTTCACGCAAGGCCTCCTCGCCGGAAGCGCAGGTCTTCACCGTGAAGCCGCCGATGGTTTCCAGCGCAAGCTTGGCGACGATGCGGATGTCCGCCTCGTCCTCGACGTAGAGCACGCGTTCAAGGTTTGCCATCAATTTTTCTCCAGGTAGGCGACAGGCCGAGTGCGTCCAGCAGGTCGGCGGGAGACACCGCGGATTTCAGCAGCACGCGTTCGACGCGCTCGGCATCAACGGCGCGCACGGTCTTGCCCGACAGGATAACGATGCGGGCGTTGGGTTGGAACCTGCGGGATGCCGCGATCAACGAGAAGCCCAGTCCGTCGGGTAGATCGATGTCCAGGATCACTGCGTCGTACGTGCGCTGTTGCAGGTAGGTTCGACCTTCCGCGACGGTAGAGACGCAGTCGAACTCGCATTCCCTGGAGAGCATGGCGGGAATGACGTGATGCAGGTCGGTGTCGTCCTCGACGTACAGCACGCGCAACTGTCGCTCGCTGCGCCGAAGCAGCATGTCCTCGATGGCGTCACGCAGTTCCGCAGAGCTTACGGGCGGGATCATCCAGCGGATTGCGGCCGCCGCGCCATCGGTCGCTGCGCCTGCAGGTGAGGGTGCTGGCTCTGATAGCAGGATCAATGGGGTGTCCCGTGTGTGGGGTGTGCTACGGATGTACCGGAACAACTCAGTGCCGCTGCCGTCACGCAGGTTGGGGTTGAGGCAGATCGCGGCATGGGCGTCGGCCTCCAGCTCGGCATGCGCCTCACTGCCGGTGCGCACCAGCGTGAACTCCAGCTTTCCCCCCGCTTGGTCGAGCATCACGCTATCGCCGTCGTCGATGACCAGCACCGCGCCGGGAGTGCCGGCCGGCAAGACCGACGAGGGGTCGTCAAGGCTGCCGTTGCAGGGGAATTCAAACCAGAAAACGCTGCCTTCGCCTTCCTGTGACTCGAATCCGATGTGCCCGCCCATACGCTCGACCAGTTCGCGCGTGATCGCCAGGCCCAGACCGGTGCCTCCTTTGCTGCGGCTGTCCGAAGCGTCGGCCTGCGAGAACTTCTGGAAGATGCGGTTGCGGAAGGCATCCGGGATGCCGCAGCCGTGGTCGATGACGCTCACGCGCGCAGAGCCCTCGCGCATTTCCATGGCAACTTCGATCTGGCTGTCGGCCGGCGAGAACTTGATGGCGTTGGAGAGCAGATTGGCCAGCACCTGCGCAAGACGCTGGGCGTCCACCGTTACCGTGACATCGGGCAGGGTTTCCAGATGCAGCCGCACGCCGCGTTCGTGCGCAAACGGCTGATTGTTCTCGACGGCCTGCTCGACGAGAGGGCCGAGCGCTTGCGGCTGCATCGCGAATTCCATCTTGCCGGCCGACACCTTCTCGATATCCAGCAGGTCGTTGATCAACTGGCTCAGGCGTTTGCTGTTTTTCAGCGCGATGGAGACCAGTTGATGCATTTCTGCCGGCATCTCGCCGACCTTGCCGGCATTGACCATGCCCAGTGCTCCGGAAATCGAGGTCAGTGGCGTGCGCAGCTCATGACTGACCGTGGATACGAATTCGTTCTTCATGCGCTCGATCTGTTTCTGATCGGTGATGTCGGTGAACACCTCATAGATGTGTGGTGCGCTGTTGTCTGCGCCGGAATAGGCCGCATAGGCATCGATACGCAGCCAGCGCCACGCCTCGTTGGCGTGGTCACGGATGCCGATCACCGCGCCGGTCACTGCCTGCCCTTCCTCCAGCGGCACCCGGTGTGCCGGCAGTTCTTGAGGGAGGCACGGCGATTCGTCTTCATGCATCGTCTGGCGCCCGGCGAAGGCGGAATTCAGTCCGAGCAGCGACGCCTTGGGCTGCCCGAAGATGCGCTCGGCAGCCGGATTGACCTCTGTAATGCGCCCGTCGGGCCCATGGATCAGCACCCCCTGGCCCATGTTCAGGAAAAGGTGGCGGAAGCGCCGTTCGGAGGCTGCTTCGCGAGCCGCCAGGGTGCGTGCCATGTTCATGGCTCGTTCGCGGTGTCCGAGCAGCACCAGCAGAACCACGAACAGCGACATGCTGATGCCCGTGCCAAGCGCCGGTGTCAGCCAGTCGACGGCATCCTCGAAGCCGCGCTCGAAGGCCGGTCGACTGTGCGTCACCACCGTCCAGGTGCGACCGAAGGCGTTGATGTTATGTGTGGAGGCGAAGGTACCGTCGTGGGCGGCTTCGGCATCCGAGGCCTCGTCGACGAGATCGGAGTCGTGCAGCAGGTTTCCTTCGGTCGGGGTCTCGCCGTCATGCACGGTGAAGCCGATGAGCTGTCGCTGCTCACCGACGATGCCGCGCATCAGATCGTCCATGCGGTAAGGGCTGTACACGAAGCCGCGCAAGGCGCGCCAGCGGGCTTCTGCGGTGTCCGTTGGTTGTTCCGCGTAGTACACCGGGACGTACATCAGGAAGCCGGCCTGTTCGCGGCCGTGGGTCTCCTGCAGCAGCCGTACCTTGCCCGAGATGGCCGTGCCGCCTTCTTCGACCGCGCGGGTCATGGCCGTGCGGCGGGTCTGCTCCGAGAACATGTCGTAGCCGAAGGCCGCGAGATTGCGTCCGGAAAAGGGTTCGAGGAGCACGATGGAGGTGTACAGCGTGCGCTCACCGGCCGGTTTCACGGCGTAGTCGGCAAAACCCTCCCCGCGCATGCCGGCGATGTGGGTGTCGAGGTCTTGCGGTCGGATGGCGAGGCTGAAGCCTACGCCCTGGATGCCGGGGTAGTTCTCGCTCAGGCGCAGGCGGGCTACATAGTCGCGCCACTGCTGGCGGCTCACATCACCCGCAGCATCGAACAGGCCGGCGCCGCCGAGCAGGATCTGCTCGTGGTCGATGAGCCGCTGACGGATGTCGCTGACCACCTTGCGTGCCAGCAGCGAATATTGCTGCCCGGCCGCACGCATGCTCTGCTCGTGCAGATGTACGGTGACCAGCCAGGTCAAGCCCAGGCCAAGTGCGAGTGTGCTCCAGGCAATCAGTCCTCGTTTGCTCAGCAGTGTTGTGCCGAAGATCTGAAGCGTCTCAATCCGGGGTTTTTGCTTGATGTCGTGTTTTGGATTCATCAGAGACACTCCTTGAGGCTGAACTCTACCCAGAATGTGGCACCGTTGCCCTCGACGGAGTCGAAGCCGATGCTGCCGTGCATGCGCTCGACCAGTTCGCGCGAGATGGCCAGCCCGAGCCCGGTGCCTCCGCGTGGTCGGGTATCGGAGGCATCGGCTTGGGAGAACTTCTGGAAGATGCGCTCACGGAAGGCTTCGGGGATACCTGGACCGTGGTCAGTGACACTGATGCGTGCGCGATTGTCGAACACGTCAATGCGGACCTCGACCTGCGCGTCGCGCGGGGAGAACTTGGCGGCGTTAGAGATGAGGTTGGCCAGCACCTGCGCAAGACGATCTGCATCGACGCGAGCGCGAGGATCGGGTCCGGGCAGTACGTTAAGGGTGACGCCGAAGGGTTCGGCATAGGTCTGGTTGTCGTGTACGGCCTGTTCGACGATGGAGCGCAGGGGCTGCACTGCAAGATCCAGCCTGAGCTTGCCGGCAGCGAGCTTCTCCATGTCGAGGAGGTCGTTGATGAGCAATTCGAGCCGTCTGCTGTTGCGGCTGGCGGTATCCAGCAAGGTCTGCATGGAATCGCTCAGGCCGCCGAGCTTGCCGCTGCTCAGCAGGCTGAGCGAGCCGGAGATGGCCGTCAGGGGCGTACGCAGTTCGTGACTGACCGTCGAGATGAATTCATTCTTCAGTCGGTCGCTACGTTTACGCTCTGAAATGTCTTCGGCAATACACAGGTAGCCGCTGGTGCCGCCTTGCGGCTCGCGCAGCACGGTGACGGTCAGCATCACCGGAAGCAGGCGCCCGTCTTGGGTGCGGTATGTCCATTCGCGCGCCTCGAAGCCGACAAGCTCCGCCTGTTCGACCAGCACACTGAAGCCGGTGACCGAGTGGCCGACCTGCTCGGTGAGTTCTGCCGCCCGTGCATTGATCTCTGTTGGCAGATGCAGCAAGAGCGGAGAGTGTTGTCCGATCATCTCGTCGGCGTTGTAGCCCAGCAGCAACTCGGCGCCGCGATTGAAAAGCGTGATGCGTCCTTGCGGGTCGGTTGCAATGATCGAGAAGCGAGTTGCTGCGCTGAGGACCGAGCGCAGCATGTGGGTAGTGCGCAGCAGGTTCTCCGTGCTGTCTTCCATCGCTATCTCCATACGGGCAAGTTGTGCCCGCTGGAGCAGATGGCGCAGCGCAAGAGCACTGAGCAGGAAAGCCAGCAGCGCCACCGCGTAGCCAGTGAGACGGATCGGCAGGGCAGAGGGGGGGGGGGATTCGGCCGGTGCCACCGCCATCTGCCAGCGCCCCCCGGGCACGCTGATATTCAGCAGCACTGGTGGGTCCAGGAAGGTTTCGGGCTGTCCGACGAATACCTGATCTCCGGAGGACCCATCACCCGAACGACGCAAGGCAAATTGCAAACTTGGGTCATTCGCGAGAGGCGCAGCGATATCCAGGATGCTGGAGGCATTGATGACGGTGCTCAGCAGTCCCCAGTATCGTCCTTCGATATAGATCGGGCTGCGATAGATCAGCGCCTGACCGCCCTGTACCAACTCCAGCGGGCCTGCCAGTATGGGCTCTCCCGATTCGATGACTTTACGCACGGATGGCCATTGCGCAGGATTGTCTGCAAAGCGCAGACCTAGCGCGGCCTCGTTGCCAGCGAGAGGGTAGATGAAGCGAATTTCGTTGTCCGGGGCAATGCCGAGATTGCGGAAATGCCGACTGCGCTTGAACAGCTGCGCAAGCATCGGTTCGACCTCGGCGGGATCGATGCTGCCTTTGCGGACAACGATGTAGGACTCGATTCCGCTGGTCAGGTACGCGACGGTGTTGAGTTCGGATTCGAGTGCAACGCGGGCGCTGCTGGCGCGTTGCAGAAGCTGCTGAATCTGCTCGTTGCGCGCTTCCCGCAGCGCTTCACCGGCCATGCGCTCCGTCACGAAGACAGCGCTGACGAGAATGAACAGCGGCAACGCCATCTGCGCAAGGCGACCGGGCCCTGAATGTACGCCTCTCTCAGCAGCCGCCATGTGAGGCCTCCGCCAGCGGGCCCGGGAGGGCGGGAAACTCGATCCAGAAGCAGGCGCCGTGGCCCTCGACGGAATCGAAGCCAATGCTGCCGTGCATGCGCTCGACCAGTTCGCGCGAGATCGCGAGGCCGAGCCCGGTACCGCCACGCTGGCGGGTATCGGAGGCATCAGCCTGCGAGAACTTCTGGAAGATGCGCTCGCGGAAGGCTGCGGGGATGCCGGGCCCGTGGTCGGTGACGCTGATGCGCACGCGCTCGCCGAGGGTTTCGAGGCGGACTTCGACCGCGCCCCCGCGTGGCGAGAACTTGGCGGCGTTGGAGAGCAGGTTGGCGAGCACCTGCTGCAGGCGGTTGGCGTCGATACGTGCGCTGGCGTCATCGCCGGCCGAGAGGGCGAGGGTGACGCCGAAGGTATCGGCGTAGGTCTGGTTGTCGCGCACGGCCTGTTCGACGACGGGCTGCAGGGG
>JAJLLM010000018.1:0-10174 GCA_033837965.1 Pseudazoarcus pumilus | reverse complement strand
GCCCAGGGCACCATCTACCCGGACGTGATCGAGTCGGGTGGCGCCAAGAGCAAGAAGGCCGTCACCATCAAGAGCCACCACAACGTCGGCGGCCTGCCCGAGCAACTGGGCCTGAAGTTGCTCGAGCCGCTGCGTGACCTGTTCAAGGACGAGGTGCGCGAACTGGGCGTGGCGCTCGGCCTGCCGCCCGAGATGGTTTATCGCCACCCGTTCCCGGGGCCGGGTCTGGGCGTGCGCATCCTCGGCGAGGTGAAGAAGGAATACGCCGACCTGCTGCGCGAGGCCGACGCGATCTTCATCGAAGAGCTGCGCAACTTTACCGACAGCGCCAGCGGCAAGACCTGGTACGACCTCACCAGTCAGGCCTTCACGGTGTTTCTGCCGGTCAAGAGCGTCGGCGTGATGGGCGATGGTCGCACCTACGACTACGTCGTCGCGTTGCGCGCCGTGCAGACCAGCGACTTCATGACCGCGGACTGGGCCGAGCTGCCCTACGCGCTGCTGAAGAAGGTCTCCAGCCGCATCATCAACGAGGTGCGTGGCATCAACCGCGTTACCTACGACGTCAGCAGCAAGCCGCCCGCGACCATCGAGTGGGAGTAAGCGGCCTGCAGTCCGGCCCGAAAGCCCCGCCCTGGCGGGGCTTTTTCATGCACTAGCGGATGTGGATGCTGCCGATGCCGAGGATCCCCATCACGCCGATGGCGATGAGGTACAGCGCCACGATGTAGTTGAGCAGGCGCGGGATGATCAGGATCAGGATGCCGGCGATCAATGAAATCAGTGGCGCGAGTCCGATGGTCATGTTCATGGTGGCGTTCGTTCAGGGTAGTGGATGGATGCCGGATTCTGGGCAGCCTTGAGCGGACCGGTCAATCGTCGCGTTAAGATCGGCCGCATGTTCCTGCCTGTGAGCCCGTGCTGTCCATGAGCGATTCGCCTAAGCACCCCGAGTGGATGGAGTCGCTCTACGAGCGTCTTGCCGAGGATGACGAAGGCCGTGTCTGCAAGGCCATCAGCGACGAGGCCTGTCGTGAGTCGCCGGGGAACTTCGTGCGCACCTTGTGCGCCAATGCGCTGTCCAACGTTGCCGACCGCATTGCCAGCGCCAAGACGACTTTGCCCTGGATTCTGGGGGCGCTGGGGGCGCCGGCGTGGTGCCTGAGCCTGCTGGTGCCGATCCGCGAATCCGGTTCGATGCTGCCGCAGATGTTCATCGGCGCAGCGGTACGTGCGGTGCCCGTGCGAAAGTGGGTGTGGGTCGGCGGAGGTGTGGTGCAGACAGCCTGTCTGGCGGTGATGGCGGCCGTTGCCGTCACGCTGGAGGGCCTTGCGGCGGGTGGCGCCATTCTTTTATTGCTGACCCTGTTCAGCCTTGCGCGTGGCGCCTGTTCGGTGGCGTACAAGGATGTACTCGGGAAGACCATCCCGAAGACGCGGCGCGGCCGGCTGTCGGGCTGGATCAGCGCCTTCGCGGGGTGCGCAACGATGGCCACGGGAGGCGTGCTGGCGGCTTTGCCCGATGCCGGCGGGCTGGGGCTGTATGCAGGCCTTTTGCTGCTTGCCGCTGGTTTGTGGCTGGCTGCGGCTGGCGCCTATTCGCGCATCGTCGAGTATCCGGGCGCGACCGGCGGTGGTGCCAACGGTTTTTCCGAGGCGCTGGCCCGACTGGCATTGCTGCGCGATGACGCGCCCTTCCGGCGCTTCGTGATGGCCCGCGCGCTCGCCATGGGTTCCGGTCTGGCCGCGCCGTTCTACATTGCGCTGGCGCGCGACGAGATCGGCAGCGCAGCCCTGTTGCTGGGCGTGTTCATGGCCGTGGAAGGGCTGGCGGCGCTGGTGAGTTCCCCGTTGTGGGGTCGCTGGGCGGACCGCTCCAGCCGTCAGGTGTTTGCCGTCGCCTGCGCGCTGGCGGGAGGGCTGTCGATGGCCGTGGCGATGTGGTCGTGGGCGGGCCTGCCAGCCGCGGCGGTGCAGTGGTTCTATCCGCTGGCCTTTTTCGGGTTGGGCGTAGCCCATGCCGGCGTGCGGCTGGGGCGCAAGACCTATCTGGTCGATATGGCAGAAGGCCCGCGCCGCACCGAGTATGTGGCGGTGAGCAACTCCGTCATCGGCCTGCTGCTGCTTGTGGTCGGCGGCCTGGGCGGCCTGGCTGCGGCGTTCTCGGTCGAGTTTGCCGTTGCCCTGCTGGGGCTGGCAGGGCTGGCCGGCGCCTGGGTCAGCCTCGGCTGGAAAGAGGTCTCGGGCGCATAGTCGCGGGCGCAATGTCAGGGGAGATGGCGGTCGATGCCGAAGGAGGGAGTCGTGAGCATATGGTGGCTGGCGGGGGCGATGCTGTTGCTGCCGGTTGTGGGCATGGCGGGGTATTGGTTGCATGCGGGGCTGACGCATCCGGTCATCAATGACGTGGTCACCGATCCGACCCTTCCGCTGGATTTTCGCGCCATGCCGGTTGCGGTGCCGTACCCTGGCGAAGCCTTTGCGGAAAAGCAGCGTGCAGCGTATCCGGAGGTGCAGCCCCTGCATCTGGATGCAACGCCACAGCTTGCTTACGATGCCGCGCTGCGCTTGATCAACGAGCGCGGATGGCAGGTGGCAATGAGTGAGCCCGCACGTGGGCGCATCGAGGCGATTGCGCGCAGCCGCATCTTCCGTTTCGCCGACGAGATTGCGGTGCAGCTGACGCCGGCGCCTGACGGGGTGAGGGTCGACGTGCGTTCCCGCTCGCGCGTCGGGCGCAGCGATCTGGGCGTCAATGCCGCCCGTGTCCGGCTTTTCCTGCAGGACCTGCAGCAGAGCCTGCCTGCCGCTTGAGCGACCGCAGCCGACACGTATTGCAACGATCCCGCTGTGGCCGGTCGGCACTGGTGAGCCCGCGGGGCGCTAGTATCGCGCCTTGGTTGATGACATGCGGGAGCTGCGCATGAGAAGGCTGATGCTTGCGGTGGTGCTGGCCGTCGCCACCGCGTTGTGGATGTCGCGCGTGTGGGCGCCCGAGCCACTGGAGGAGCGACTCGTCGGCGTTCAGCTCGACGCCGTCATGCCGCAGCAGGCAGACTTCCTGGCGGGGGAACCGTTTGCCATCCGGCAGCTTCTGCTCGACTACATACTGCTGGACGAGGTATTGGCAACGAAGGCGAGGCTGGCCATTGTGCGCCACGGCGAGATGGCGCGCGGCATCCTGCTGGCGCATGGGGAGGAGCCCGGGTTTCAGGCCGTGCTGCTGGAGCATGGTGAGCAGGTGGTGCCGCCGATCCATTTCTTCACGTACAGCGAGCTGCCCTCGCTGACCTTCTACCAGCGTGCCGGCGAGGCCGCCCAGGCGCTGCGCCAGCGCATGGCCGGGCAGGAGGTGATGCCGCCGCTACCGCTGACCGAACCCGAGCGCGGCCGCTTTGCGATCCGCTTCATCGCCGAGGACGGTCATGATTTCCTCGGGCAGTTCGAGCTTGACCGCGAGGGTGAGGTGGTGCGTGTGCAGACCGAGCGGGTGACGGAGGGCGTGGCGGACTTTTTTACCTCGGGGATTCGCGGCCTCGAGACGCGCATGCGTCAGGGCGAAGCCCTGCGTCCGGCAGATGCGGCGTGGGCCGCGGTGGATGTGGCGATCGGGGTCAGCGCCCTGAAGCTGCTGCGGATCGGGCACGGGGCAGCCGCGGCGCGCACCGCGGGCGCTGCCGAGCCGGCGGCCATGACGCTGGGCTCGACACTGCTGCGCGGCAGCCGGCTCGGCGCGCTGGCCGCCCGCGTCGGTGCGCCGGTCGCGCTGGCCTACATCGTGGTGAAACATCCGTCCCTGCTCAATTCCGCCTTCGGTCACCTGGCCGCGGTGCTCGGGCAGCCGGTGTGGCTGGTGCAGACACTGGGCTGGAGTCTGGTGTTGTTGCCCTTGCTGCTGCTCCTGCAGTGGCTGTTGCGGCCGCTGGGCTGGTTGCTCGCCGCTTGCGGTGCTCTGCTGAGCAAGTGTGACCGCGCGCTCGCGGGCCGGCCGCGCGGCCGCGTGACATACTGACCCGTCTGCCGCCGAAATGAGTCGCCGGTTTATGCCCGCGGCGTATCATCGAGCGGCCTGCCCAATCGCATCGAGGAGTGAGCACCATGGATGAACTGCTGATCTTCACCGGCATTGTTGCCGTCATTGCCATCGCACTGATCTTTGCCGGCATCAAGACCGTGCCGCAGGGGGAGCGCTGGACGGTCGAGCGCTTCGGTCGTTACACCAATACGCTGGATTCCGGGCTGCGCATCATCGTGCCTTTCGTCGACCAGATCGGCCGCCGCCTGACGATCATGGAACAGGTGCTGGATGTGCCGGCGCAGACCGTCATCACCAAGGACAACGCGGCCGTGGTGGCTGACGGCGTGGTGTTCTTCCGTATCGACGATGCGGCGCGTGCGGCCTATCAGGTGCGCAACCTGGAGGACGCCATCGTCAATCTGACGACGACCAACCTGCGTTCGGTGATCGGTTCGATGGACCTCGACGAGACGCTGTCGAACCGGCAGCGCATCAACGAATCGCTGATGTCCATCGTCGATGACGCGACCAATCCCTGGGGCGTGAAGATCATCCGCATCGAGATCCGTGATCTCAAGATGCCGCCGCAACTGCAGGATGCGATGAACCTGCAGATGACTGCAGAGCGCAAGCGCCGCGCACAGGTGACGGAGGCCACCGGTGCGCGCGAAGCGGAGATCCTGCGCGCCGAGGGCGAAAAACAGGCTGCGGTACTGCGTGCCGAGGGCGAGCGACAGGCCGCCTTCCTCAACGCCGAGGCGCGCGAGCGCGAGGCCGAGGCCGAGGGCAAGGCCACGCGCATGGTGTCCGAGGCCATTGCGGCGGGCGACATCCAGGCCATCCAGTACTTCCTCGGTCTGAAGTATGTCGAGGCGCTGCAGGAGATCGGCAAGGCCGACAACAGCAAGCTGGTGCTGATGCCGCTGGAGGCGGGCGGGATCACCGGTGCGGTGGCCGGCATCACCGAACTGGTGCGGGCGGCCCAGCCCAAGGCGGGCTGAGTCATGGACGGACTGCAAGAACTGTTCGTTTCTCCGTGGTACTGGCTGATCGGCGGCCTGATCATCGCCGGGCTGGAGTTGCTGGCCGCCGGGGTGTTCCTGCTGTGGATCGGCTTGGGCGCGATGATCGTCGGGCTGGTGCTGATGCTCATGCCCGGTTTGCCGTTCGCAGCGCAACTGCTGGTCTTTGCGCTGTCGATGCTGGGCTCCATCGGGCTGGGCTTCTACATCCAGCGGCGCAGCGGGCCGGTGAGCGCCGAGCAGGAGGTGAATCAGGAGCTGGCCGGAATGGTCGGTTGCCGCTGCGAGGCCGCGACCGACTTCGCCGCGGGGCGCGGTCGCATCCGGGTCGGGGATACGACCTACGGCGCACTCGGTGATGACGCCATCCGGGCCGGCGACATTGTCGAGATCGTTTCGGCCGACGCTCACGCCATCGCGGTCGAACGCACGCAAGGTGCGCAGCGGCAAGCGTCGCAATAAGAGGCGGGGCGTGCCTTTCCCTCGGGGGTGGCATGCCCTACACTACGCGCATTTTCGCCGGCAGCCTTGCCGGCTGGCCCCACAGGAACTGCACTGAATGTCCATCAAGTCCGACAAGTGGATCCGCCGCATGGTGGAGCAGCAAGGCATGATCGAGCCCTTCGCGCCCGAGCTGGTGCGCGAAAATGAGTCCGGCAAGATCGTGTCTTACGGCACCTCGAGCTACGGCTACGACGTGCGCTGTGCGAACGAATTCAAGATCTTCACCAACATCAACTCGACCATTGTCGATCCGAAGCATTTTGATTCGCGCAACTTCGTCGACTTCACCGGCGACGTGTGCATCATCCCGCCGAACTCCTTTGCGCTGGCGCGCACGGTCGAGTACTTCCGCATCCCGCGTAGCGTGCTGACGGTGTGCCTGGGCAAGAGTACCTACGCGCGCTGCGGCATCATCGTTAACGTGACGCCGCTGGAGCCGGAGTGGGAAGGTCACGTGACGCTGGAATTCTCGAACACCACGCCGCTGCCGGCGCGCATCTACGCCAACGAGGGCGTGGCACAGATGCTGTTCTTCGAATCCGACGAGGTGTGCGAGACCTCCTACGGCGACCGCGGCGGCAAGTACCAGGGCCAGCGCGGCGTGACGCTGCCGAAAATCTGAGGTTCACGGCACGGTGCCGTGATGCTGAACCGGGGCCGGTCACGGCCCCTTGTGCTTTATTGGTAACGATGCGGCAATGCGCCGCATGCAACATGGCTGGCGGCAGGGCCGACCAGACCGGGAGAACCGAGGATGCGCTTCCACTTTCCGATCATCATCATCGATGAGGACTTCCGTTCCGAGAACACCTCGGGCCTGGGCATCCGCGCGCTGGCCAAGGCCATCGAGGATGAGGGGATCGAAGTGCTGGGCGTGACCAGCTACGGTGACCTGACCTCTTTCGCCCAGCAGCAGAGTCGTGGCTCGGCCTTCATCCTGTCGATCGACGACGAGGAGTTCTCCTCCCCAGAGGCGGCGGACATTGCCATCGAAGGGCTGCGCGCCTTCGTGCAGGAAATCCGCCACCGCAACGCCGACATCCCGATCTTCATCTACGGCGAGACGCGCACCACGCGCCACGTGCCGAATGACGTGCTGCGCGAGATGCACGGCTTCATCCACATGTTCGAGGACACGCCCGAGTTCGTTGCGCGCTACATCGTGCGTGAGGCCAAGAACTACCTCGAGACGCTGGCGCCGCCGTTCTTCCGTGCGCTCACGCACTACGCGGCGGACGGTTCTTATTCGTGGCACTGCCCGGGGCATTCGGGTGGGGTAGCCTTCCTGAAGAGTCCGGTGGGGCAGATGTTCCATCAGTTCTTCGGCGAGAACATGCTGCGCGCGGACGTGTGCAATGCAGTGGAAGAACTCGGTCAACTGCTCGACCACACCGGCCCGGTGGCGGCGAGTGAGCGCAACGCCGCGCGCATCTTCAACTGCGACCACCTGTACTTCGTCACCAACGGCACGTCGACGTCCAACAAGATGGTGTGGCATACCACGGTGGCGCCGGGCGACATCGTGGTGGTGGACCGCAACTGCCACAAGTCCATCCTGCACTCGATCATCATGACCGGTGCGGTGCCGGTGTTCCTGACGCCGACGCGCAACCACTACGGCATCATCGGCCCGATCCCGCTGGAGGAGTTCTCGATGGAGAACATCCAGAAGAAGATCGAGGCGAACCCCTTCGCGCGCGAGGCCCAGGACCGCAAACCGCGCATCCTGACCATCACGCAATCCACCTACGACGGCGTGGTGTACAACGTCGAGACCATCAAGGAAATGCTCGACGGCCAGATCGACACGCTGCATTTCGACGAGGCGTGGCTGCCGCACGCGGCCTTCCACGACTTCTACGGCGACTACCACGCTATCGGCGCGGACCGCCCGCGCTGCAAGTCGTCGATGATCTTTTCCACGCAGTCGACCCACAAGCTGTTGGCCGGCCTGAGCCAGGCCTCGCAGATCCTCGTGCAGGATTCGCAGACCCGCAAGCTCGACCGCGACATCTTCAACGAAGCCTATCTGATGCACACCTCGACCTCGCCGCAGTACGCGATCATCGCTTCGTGCGACGTCGCGGCGGCGATGATGGAGCCGCCGGGCGGCCCCGCGCTGGTCGAGGAATCGCTCAACGAAGCAGTCGAGTTCCGCCGCGCCATGCGCAAGGTGGAGGCCGAGTTCGGGGACGCCGACTGGTGGTTCAAGGTGTGGGGGCCGGATTTCCTCGCCGAGGAAGGCATGGGCACGCGCGAGGACTGGACGCTGAAGGCCAACGAGCGCTGGCACGGCTTCGGCAATCTCGCCGAAGGCTTCAACATGCTCGACCCCATCAAGGCCACCGTGATCACGCCGGGGCTGGACGTGGACGGCGACTTTGCCGAGTCGGGTATCCCGGCCGGCATCCTCACGCGCTATCTGGCCGAGCACGGCATCATCGTCGAGAAAACCGGCCTGTACTCCTTCTTCATCATGTTCACCATCGGCATCACCAAGGGCCGCTGGAACACCATGGTGACCGAGCTGCAGCAGTTCAAGGACGACTACGACCGCAACCAGCCGCTGTGGCGCGTGATGCCGGAGTTCATCGCCAAGTATCCGCGCTACGAGAAGGTCGGCCTGAAGGACCTCTGCGCGCAGATCCACAGTTTCTATACCGCGCATGACATCGCACGTCTGACCACCGAGATGTACCTCTCGGACATGGTGCCGGCCATGAAGCCGGCCGATGCCTTCGCCAAGATGGCACACCGCGAGATCGAGCGCGTGCCCATCGACGAACTGGAAGGGCGTGTCACCGCCATGCTGGTCACGCCGTATCCGCCGGGTATTCCGTTGCTGATCCCGGGTGAGCGCTTCAACCCGACGATCATGCGCTACCTGCAGTTCGCACGCGATTTCAACGCCAAGTTCCCCGGCTTCGAAACCGATATTCATGGCTTCGTGCGCGAAGAGCGCAATGGCGTGGTCGATTACTACGTCGATTGTGTGAAGTGAGCGCGAGGCGCTGAAATGCAAACGGCCCGGTGCAGCCGGGCCGTTTGCGTTGGGTGGGTCGATGTCAGCGCCGTCGATACTCGACGAAAGCGAAGTCGTGATCGTTGTCGGCGTCCGCGCTGTGGCACTCACGCGAGACTTCGACGAACTCCGTGGTGTCGAAGGCGGGGAAGTGCGCGTCGCCGTCCACCTCCGCATCCACCTCTGTCACCATCAGCCTGTCTGCTGTGGGCAGGAGCTGGCGGTACAGTTCCGCTCCGCCGATGATGCAGACCTTGTCGGTGTTCGTCGCGGCAATGGCCGCCTGCGGGCTGGCGAAGACCTCCGCGCCTTCGGCGACGTAAGCCGGGTTGCGGGTTACGACCAGATTGCGCCGGCCGGGCAGGGGGCGGCCGAGAGACTCCCAGGTCTTGCGTCCCATCACGATTGCTTGCCCCATCGTCACGCGCTTGAAGTGCGCCAGATCGGCCTTGAGCCGCCACGGCAGGCCGTTGTCACGGCCGATCACGCCATTTTTCGCGCGCGCAACGACGAAGATGATCTCGGGTCTTGCGCTCATACGGCCACCGGTGCCTTGATGTGCGGGTGCGGATCGTAGCCTTCCAGCACGAAGTCCTCGAAACGGAATGCGAAGAGGTCCGTGACCGCGGGATTGATCTTCAGCGTCGGCAGGTGGCGAGGCGCGCGGGCGAGTTGCTCGCGCGCCTGGTCGAGGTGGTTGCTGTACAGGTGGCAATCTCCGCCGGTCCACACGAAATCACCGGCACGGTAGCCACACACCTGAGCGACCATCATCAATAGCAGTGCGTAGGACGCGATGTTGAAGGGCACGCCGAGGAAGATGTCTGCGCTGCGCTGGTAAAGCTGGCACGACAGGCGTCCGTTTGCCACGTAGAACTGGAACAGCGCGTGGCAGGGTGGTAGTGCCATGCCGTCGATTTCCCCCGGATTCCAGGCTGAGACGATGTGGCGGCGTGAGTCCGGGTTGTTTTTCAGACCGTCGATCAGGCGCGCAATCTGGTCGATGCTGCGACCGTCTGCGGTCTCCCAGCGGCGCCATTGCTTGCCATACACCGGCCCCAGATCACCGTCTGCGTCGGCCCACTCGTCCCAAATCGAAACCCCGTTCTCCTTCAGGTAGCGGATGTTCGTATCACCCTGCAGAAACCACAGCAGCTCGTGGATGATCGAGCGGGTATGCAGCTTTTTGGTGGTCAGCAGCGGAAAGCCTTCTTCCAGGTTGAAGCGCATCTGCCAGCCGAACACCGAGCGCGTCCCGGTGCCGGTGCGGTCGGACTTCTCGTCGCCGTGCTCGAGCACGTGGCGCATCAGGTCGAGGTACTGTTTCATCGGTTCCGTCGGGGGTCAGTTGAGCTAGGCATTCTATCGCGACGACGATCTTTGCGGCCTAAGTGACTGAGCTGTCGACGGATGTCGCCGGGTCGGCCTTGCCGGGCCCGAAAGTGGCGTTGACAGCGCGTTTCGAGCCTATATACTGCGCCCCTCTTCGCTGCTGGCTGAGTTGAGTTTGTTGGGTTTGCGGCGAGTTGAGGGGGTGTTTCGGCGGTTTAGGATTTTTCGCTGAGGTGCTTGACGAGGCGGGGTTGGTTGTACATAATCTCGCTTCTT
>JAJLLM010000017.1:0-15947 GCA_033837965.1 Pseudazoarcus pumilus | reverse complement strand
CTCGGCGCCAAGCACATGGTCACCGGCTACGACCATCTGCTGTTCCTCGCCGGGGTGATCTTCTTCCTCTACCGCCTCAAGGACATCGCGCTGTACGTGAGCCTGTTCGCGGTGGGCCACTCGGTGACCATGCTCTACGGCGTGTATGCCGGCGTGAACGTGAACGCCTATCTGATCGACGCGATCATCGGTCTGTCGGTGGTGTACAAGGCGCTCGACAACCTCGGCGCCTTCCAGCGCTGGTTCGGCGTGCAGCCCGACACCCGCGCGGCGACGCTGATCTTCGGCCTGTTCCACGGCTTCGGTCTGGCCGCCAAGATTCAGGAATACGAGATCGCGCGCGACGGTCTGCTGCCCAACCTGCTGGCCTTCAACGTCGGCGTGGAGATCGGCCAATTGATGGCGCTCGCGCTGATCCTCATCGCCATGGGCTTCTGGCGCCGCAGCCCCTCCTTCGTCCGCCACGCCTACACCGCCAACGTCGCCATGATGAGCGCCGGCTTCATGCTGGTCGGCTATCAGCTCACCGGCTACTTCATCGCCTGAATTCACGGAGTCCCACATGTACAACACCGACATGCCCAGCCGCGCGGAACTGCCCAGCGCTGGCAAGTTGCTGCGTTCCACCGCCGTCGCCGCGCTGGTCGCCGCGGCCCTGCTCGTCACCACCGTGCTGCCGGCCGAATACGGCATCGACCCCACCGGCATTGGCCGCACGCTGGGCCTCACGCAGATGGGCGAGATCAAGACCCAGCTCGCGGCCGAGGCCGCCGCCGAGGAGGCCGCAGCGCCCGCAGCGGCGGAGAGCCAGGCACCCGACGAGGCGAATCCGCCGGCGCCCGAAGCTGCATCACCTCCGGTCGCGCAAGCCGAACCGGCCACCGAAGCCCGCAGCGACACGGTGAGCTTCAAGCTCAAGCCCGACGCCGCGGCCGAGATCAAGCTGGTGATGAAGGAAGGCGCCAAGGTGGAATACGAATGGTCGTCGGCCGGCGGTGCCGTCAATTACGACACCCACGGCGACCCCTTCGGTGCGCCGCGCAGCTTCTACCACGGCTACGGCAAGGGCAAGAACCAGCCCTCCGACAGCGGCACGCTGCAGGCCGCCTTCGACGGCAAGCACGGCTGGTTCTGGCGCAACCGCTCTGGCAAGGAAGTCACCGTCACGCTCAAGGTGCGCGGTGACTACGACAAGGTCGAGCGCGTACTCTGAGGGCTCCCGACGCGGACACCGCCATGAACCGCAGCACCCTCCACGCCCTTGCCGCCGCCGCGCTGTTCGGCGCCAGCACGCCCTTCGCCAAGTTGCTGGTGGGTGAGGTATCGCCCCTGCTGCTGGCCGGGCTGCTGTATCTGGGCAGCGGCGTCGGGCTGGCCGTGGTGCGCGTGCTGCGCGACCGCGGCTGGTCGGCAAGCGGCCTGAGCGCGGGCGAATGGCCGTGGCTGGGTGGCGCGGTGCTGTTCGGCGGCCTGCTGGGGCCGGCGCTGCTGATGGTGGGGCTGGCCCACACCAGCGGCTCGGGCGCCTCGCTGCTGCTCAACCTCGAAGCGGTGCTTACCGCCGTGATCGCGTGGGTGGTTTTCCACGAGAACGCCGGCCGGCGCATCGTCGCCGGCATGCTGCTGATCGTGGCCGGTGGCGTGGTGCTGTCGTGGCCGTCCGGCACCGCCGGCGCCTCGGCCTGGTTCGGGCCGCTGGCGATCGCCGGCGCCTGCCTGTGCTGGGCCATCGACAACAACCTCACGCGGCGAGTGTCGGCGTCGGACGCGGTGTTCGTCGCCGGCATCAAGGGCTTTGCGGCCGGCGCAGTGAACACGCTGCTAGCGCTGTCACTCGGCGCGGCGCTGCCGGCGGCCGACGTCGCGGGCTCGGCGCTGGCAGTGGGCCTCCTCGGCTACGGCGTGAGTCTGGTGCTGTTCGTGCTGGCCCTGCGCGGGCTCGGCACGGCACGCACCGGCGCCTACTTCTCGACCGCGCCCTTCATCGGCGCGGCGGTGGCGCTGGTGCTGCTGGGCGAATCCACCACGCCGGCCTTCTGGCTGGCGGCGGCGCTGATGGCGGCCGGCGTGTGGCTGCACCTGACCGAGCGCCACGAGCATGAGCATACGCACGAGGCCATGGAACACACGCATCGCCACACCCACGACGAACATCACCAGCACCGCCACGACTTCGACTGGCACGGCGAGGAGCCGCATACCCATCGGCACCGCCATGCCGCGATTACGCACAAGCACCCGCACTACCCGGACATCCACCACCGCCATGAGCACTGACCACCGATGGTGACCTACCTCGGCCTGTTCCTGACCGCGCTGGGCGCGGCGACGCTGCTGCCGATCCAGTCCGAGATCGTGCTGGTCAGCCTGCTGGCGCTGGGCGAGCAACCCGTGTGGGCGCTGGTGGCGGTGGCCACCGCCGGCAACGTGCTGGGTTCGGTCATCAACTGGGTGCTCGGCCGCTACATCGAGCGCTTTCTGCACCGCCGCTGGTTTCCGCTGCGCGAATCGCAGATCGACCGCTTTCAGCGCATGTACCACCGCTGGGGCCGCTGGTCGCTGCTGATGAGTTGGGCGCCCTTCATCGGCGACCCACTCACCGTCATCGCCGGCGTGCTGCGCGAACCGCTGTGGAGCTTCACGCTGATCGTGCTGGTGGCCAAGCTAGGCCGCTACCTGGTGGTGGCGGGGATCACGCTGGGGGTGTTCGGCTGATGCCTCAGTCCTCGATGTGATGGTGGCGGAAGGCCCGCCACAGCGCGAGGTCGTAGGCGATCTTGAGCACGCCGCACAGCACCAGCGGTGCAGCCAGCCAGCCAGCGGCGAACATGGCGCCGCCCAGCGAGGGGCTGAGCGCCGAGGCGAGGCTGCGCGGCACGGCGGTGAAGCTCGCTGCGGCGGCCCGCTCGGGCGGCGTCACCACCGCAATCACATAGGCCGTGCGCGCCGGCACGTCCATCTGCGAAGTGGCGGCGCGCGCCAGCAGCAGCGCCACGGCCACCGGCAGGCTGGGCGCGAAGGCCGCGGCAATCAGGCACAGGCTGGCCGGAATGTGCGTGAACACCATGGTGGCGAGCAGGCCGATGCGCCGCGCCAGCCACGGCGCGACGAGCTGCGAAAAGGCGCCCAACAGCCCCGCCCAGAAGAAGAACAGCCCCGCCGCCGACAGCGACACGCCGAAGCGTTCGAACAGCCACAGCGCGAGCAGGCTGTTCACCACCAGCCCGCCGGCAAAGGCATCGACCGAGAACAGCGCCGCCAGCCGCAGCACCACGCTACGCGACTGGCCCAGCGCCGCCGCGCTGGGCGCCGGCAGATCGGCCGCAGCAGCGGGCTGGCGCCGGTAAAGCCACCACAGCCCGGCGCCGACCACGCCATAGAGCGCGAACATGGCGCGCATGGCCGTCAGCGCGTCACCGCCGATCCATTCCGGCACGCCGGCGAACAGCGCGCCGAAGGCCGCAAACAGCGCACCGGCCAGGCTATAGCGTGCGAACAGCGCAGTACGGGCATGGCCCTGCGCGCATTCGGCCAGCCGCGCATGCTCCAGCGGCACGAACACCGACACATCCCCCGCACCGGGGTTGATGGTGCCGACGAAGGCCACGAGCAGCAGCGGCCAGAACGACGACAGACCGGCAAAGGCCAACCCGGTGGCAGCCATCAGCAGTGCCGCGCCCAACAGCAGGCGACGCTGGCCGAAGCGGTGGCCCCAGGCCCCGACCGACAGCGTGAGCACGGCCGAGCCGAGCAGCGTGGCGGTGCTGAGCAGGCCGACCTCCCACACGCCGTAGCCCAGCGCCAGCAGATAGGCCGGCAGCAGGATGGCGACGTAGCCGTCGGCAAAGGCACGCAGCGCGCGGCCCGCCAGCAGCGGCGCAGCGTCGGCCGCAACACCGGCGGGCAGCAGCCAGGCGCGCGGCGAGGCCATGTCAGGCGACCAGCGTGTAGCCCAGGCCGAGCACCGCACACACGCCCAGCACGCGCAGGATGTCCTGTTTGAACTGCCACAACGCCACGAAAGCCGCCGCCGCCACCACTGCCGGGAACCACTCGAAGCCGCCCGCAAACGGCGCCTCCATGCTGGCGCGCGGCCACAGCACATGCCAGCCGAAGAACAGCGCGAGATTGAGGATCACGCCCACCACGGCGGCGGTGATGGCCGACAGCGGCGCGGTGAATTTCAGGTCGCCATGGGTGGATTCCACCAGCGGCCCGCCGGCCAGAATGAACACGAAGGACGGCAGAAAGGTGAAGAAGGTCGCCACGCTGGCGCCGACGAAGCCGGCGAGGAAGAGGCTCTCCGAGCCGAAGATCTGGTGCGTCCACGCCCCGACGAAGCCGACGAAGGCCACGATCATGATCAGCGGCCCCGGCGTGGATTCGCCCAGCGCCAGGCCGTCGATCATCTGCGCACCGGTGAGCCAGCCGTAGCTATCGACCCCGCCCTGATACACATAGGGCAGCACAGCGTAGGCGCCGCCGAAGGTGACCAGCGCGGCCTTGGTGAAGAAGCTGCCGATGTCGGTGAGCGTACCGGCCGGCAGCGCCCACATCGCCCCCGCCCACAGCGCCAGCCCCACACCCAGCAGCTTCACCAGATGCGCGGTGCTGAAACGCGTGTGCGGCAGGCGCGTGTCGTCGTCGATCACCGCCGAGCCCCAGGTCTTGTCGGCCGAGCCGTGGCCACCACCCACGGCGAACTTGGCCGGCAGCCACTTGCCGCCTGCCATGCCCAGCAGCGCCGCACCCAGCACGATGAACGGAAACGGCACGCGGAACACGAAAATGGCAATGAACGACAGCGCGGCAATGCCCCACATCACCCCGTTCTTCAGCGCCCGACTGCCGATGCGCCACGCCGCGAACAGCACGATGGCCACCACCGCCGGCTTGATGCCGGCAAACACGCCCTGCACCAGCGGCACGTCGCCATAGGCCAGATACACCCAGGTGAGGAGAGCGAGGATGAACAGCGAAGGCAGCACAAACAGTGCCCCGGCCACGATGCCGCCCCAGGTGCGGTGCAACAGCCAGCCGGTGTAGATCGCCAGCTGCTGCGCCTCCGGGCCGGGCAGCACCATGCAGTAGTTGAGCGCGTGCAGGAAGCGCCGCTCGGAGATCCAGCGGCGTTTCTCCACCATCTCCTGATGCATGATCGAAATCTGCCCGGCCGGCCCGCCGAAGCTGATGAAGCCGAGCTTCAGCCACCACAGGAAAGCCTCGAAAAAGCTCGGGTGCGGCGGTGCCGAGTTGTCGGCGCCATTCTCGGCAGGTGTTTGCGGTTCATTCATCGGGAAGCTCCGGAGTCGGGAGATCGGGATTGGTATAGGAAATCGAAGGCGCTCGACGCGGCGGCCAGCAGTGCATCGTCGTCAGCCAGACTGGCACGCATGCCGGCCAGCAGTGACTCCACGCCGGCCGCCTCGGGTACCGGCGTACCGCCCACATCGAGGTAGTGCACGACGCGCGCGATGCCGGCCAGAGCCGGATCGGCTTCCAGGTCGAAGCTCGCCAGCAGCGTCTCGAAGCTCACACGCTCGCCGACATGGCTGAAGGTTGCACCGTCAAAATCGAAACCCAGCGCATCGGCGGGGCAGTCGGCCGGGCGCGCCAGCCACAGGATGGTCGCGTCCGGGTCAATGAAGCGGCGGATCAGCCAGGCACTGGCCAGCCGGTCAACCCACGGCCGCGCGCGCGTTGCCCAGACCCGGCCGCGGTACTCGGCACGATCACACTGCGGCACGGCGGCATTCACTGCCAGCGGTTCGTCCGGCACCAGATGCTGACGCAGCAGTTCGTCCAGTTCATCCAGTGCGTGCGCGGTGTGGTCGCGGGCATCGCCGGTAAAGAAATCAATCGCCGCAATCTGCTCGAAGCGCCGTCGCAGGGTCTGCGCGTGGGGCTGCAGATCGG
Source organism: Pseudazoarcus pumilus (assembly GCA_033837965.1). Lineage (GTDB taxonomy): Bacteria > Pseudomonadota > Gammaproteobacteria > Burkholderiales > Rhodocyclaceae > Pseudazoarcus > Pseudazoarcus pumilus_A. The sequence goes on along the minus strand of JAJLLM010000017.1, from coordinate 10,031 downwards.
CCGCCACGCGGCCATCGACGCGACTGCGCAGCTCGCGAAGCTCCGCGCGCAGCGCCTCGTAATCGTCCGCACGGTCGAAGGCCGCGCGCAGCGCGGTGCGCTGCGTTTCGTCGCGCCCCGACAGGCCATACACCTCAGCGGTTCCACCAGCCTGCAAAACGACCGAGGCGATCTCCTGTAGCGCCCCCGCATGCTGCGCCGAATCCGGCAGCACGTGCACGCCATCGCGCAGCGTGGCGCAACCGAGCGCGCGCAACGCGCGCCAGGTGCGCATGCGCGCCGTCGACTGGCGCGCCGGCAAGGTCATGAACAGGGCAAGGAAATCCATCGCGCAATCTTGCACGAAATATGTGACAGTTGATACAACGTCTGTCACAACTAAAACAAATTTCCAGGAGAGAGACATGTACCCGCGTATCGCCATTGCCATGATCACTGTGCTGCTCGCAGTCGCGCCCTGTCTGGCTGCGCCACCACCGCAACTCGATGTGCGCGAAGTCGCGCCCGGCGTACACGCGGTCATTGGCGATCTGGGCGGGCAGAGCACCGACAACGAAGGGCTCAACGCCAATCTCGGTTTTGTCATCGGTAACGAGTCCGTGCTGGTGATCAACTCCGGCCCTTCGTACCGCATCGGCGAGGCGTTGCTGGGCGCGATCCGTGCGCGCACCGCGCTGCCGGTGAAATGGCTGGTCAACGTCAATAGCCAAAGTCACTACTGGTGGGGTAACGCGGTGTTCGCCGCTGAAGGCTCCACACTGCTGGCGCACGACGAGGCCGTCGGGCTGATGCGCGCTCAGGAGGATGCACAGCGCACGGCCCTCGATGCCGCACTCGGCCCTCTGTTCACCGGCAGTCAAGCGATGTTCCCGCAAACGCTCGACGGCGAACGCCAGCTCATCGATCTGGGCGGACGTGTGGTGGAGATCGTGCACTTCGGCCCGGCACATACACCGGGCGATGTCGCAGTGTGGATTCCCGATGCCGCAACGGTCTTTGCCGGAGACATCGTCTACACCGAGCGACTGCTCGCCGTGCTGCCCATCAGCTCCAGCGCCGGCTGGGTCGAGGCCTTCGCTCAGCTGGAGGCGCTGACCCCACATGTGATCGTGCCGGGCCACGGTGCGCCGACCAACCTTGTGCAGGCGCGCAAGGAGACGCTCGACTACCTCACCCACATGCGCGCCGCCGCCCTGCAACAGGTCGAGGCCGGCGCCTCGCCGTCGGAGGCCACCGGCGCCATCGATCAGTCGGCCTGGTCGCAACTCGTGAATTTCGATCTGCTCGCGCCGGGCAACGCCAGCCGCATATTCCTTGAAGTCGAGATCGAAGCGTTCTGACCGGATACCGACGAGGCGCGGCCAGCCACCAACCCTATGCAAGCCGTTTCATTTCGTGTTTGCCCTCATAGCCGCTGTGCATAGGGCTGCCTAGCATCCAAGGCCCGCACATTCCGAGGCCGAACCCATGAATCCCGCCCTGCTCAGTTGCACGCTGGCCGCCTGTATGTACTCCATCGCGGCATCGGCGCAAACCACCCCCGAAGTCAGCCTGTACGCCGCCGGCAGCCTGCGTGGCGTGCTCACCGAGGTCTCCAAGGACTTCACCGCCAGGACCGGCCAGGCCGTCGCCGGCACGTTCGGCCCGTCCGGCCTGCTGCGCGAACGCATCGAGAAGGGCGAAGGCGCGCAGGTCTTCGCCTCCGCCAACATGAAGCACCCCAAGACGCTGGCCGACGCTGGCGGCTGGAGCGCGCCTGCGGTGTTCACGCGCAACAACCTGTGCGCGCTGGTGCAGCCGGAAGTAAAGGTGGATGGCGCCAGCCTGCTCGACGTCATGCTCGACCCCGCCATCAAGCTCGGCACCTCCACCCCCAAAGCCGACCCGTCCGGCGATTACGCCTGGGCGCTGTTCGAGAAGGCCGAGAAAGTGCGCGCCGGCAGCTTTGCCGCATTCGACGCCAAGGCCCTCAAGCTCACCGGCGGGCCAGATTCCGCCAAGGCGCCGGAAGGCCGCAACCCCTATGCGTGGGTGATGGACGAGGGCAAGGCGGATGTCTTCCTGACCTATTGCACCAACGCCGTCGCCGCCAAGAAGGATCTGGCCGAGCTGCAGATCGTCGAGATTCCGGCCGAGCTGTCGGTGGGCGCGACCTACGGCATGAGCGTGCGCGACGGTGCGTCAGACGCAGCGAAGGGACTGGCGGAGTACATCCGCTCGCCAGCGGCGCAGGAGGTGTTTCGGAAGTACGGGTTTGGGGCGATTTGAGGCTTGGGCCGGCGGAATCGTGCTGAAACATTCGGCGCAATGCCCTTCGGTTATTGCGCCCAACGCGCGCAGCTAGCTGTCTGAGCGGGCCGCACGATATGAATATGTAGATGGCTCAAGCTGGAACAGAATGGAGGAAAGTTGGATGTCGAACCCTAGGCGATCGCGGCCCAAGCTAGCACGCATCGCGCGACACAGGCGGGTATAGGCCAAGACCTCCTGCTCCTTTTCCAAGGTTCCACCTTCCAGCCAAAAACGTTCCAGCGCTTCGACGACCGGGCCATCTGCGCAGATGCAGATGCGCACCTTCGCGTCATTAAGTGCTCCCAGCTCGTTCAGTTCATCTTTAGTTCGACCGCTGCGGCGCGCCGCAACCAAATGAGATGTTGCCTTGAGGAAGTCGCTGTAACTCTCAAGACGCATCCGGGCCAACTCATCGTTGCGGCTTTTTCGTTCGGACAAAATATGTCCAAAGGCGGCACCGATTAGGCCAGAGATAACTGATAGAAGCGCAACTATAGCGGCTAGAGTGGGGGTCATGACTGCTTGTACCGTTGATTAAAACCTAGCATCAACCACTAGCGCCTCGGGAGAGAATAATGCTTCGTAGCTAGGCGATTGAGCACTTACACGTCACTTGTAACGTCTTGTTAAGTTTCAAACTGCACACCCATCGACGCCAAAATAGCTTCTATCTCTTTCAGAACCACGTTCTTTCGTCGGATGAGCTCTTCTTCCTCAGCCTGGAGACTTTCGATGCTGCTGCTCCCGAACGCTAGCGCTTCTTGAGAATATTTATCGTGCTGAGCAAGTTGGGACTTGTATTCAACAAGCAGTGCGGTCAACGCGCTAAGTTTCGAATTTGTCTCTTGGGCTGATGCACTTCTCGCAAACTCCGCACGATTCTCCTTCAACTCCTTACGCTGCAAAGAAAGCTCATTTCTTTGCAGCGTAACAGTGACGATCATTCCGGAGAACGCCAGCCCCGAAAATAGAGCGGTCAATGCACCAAAGCTATCCCCGAACACCCCTGATTTGTTTAACGACAGCTCACTAATCGGCCATGTGAAATAGAGAAGAAAAGCCATGTACACCAAGAATACGAGAGGCACAAAAGACAGTAGCGCTCCATAGATGAGCTGTGATTTGGTCGGACGATTAAACATGCTGACAGATTACCTCTAGAGCGTAACGTTTCGGCTGACGCGTGCGGCGCCAAGGTAGTTAAAAGCAATTGATATGCCTTTTTCGGAGTTCCTCTTGGCCTATGAGTCAAGTCTTGTCATGGGATGGGAAAGTTACGGGGACCCTGAACTTGATTCTCGACTCAGACTTGTTTGACTCTTGAGATTTTCCGCCTGCTCCAAGCCCAATGGAGCCAATACTAATTCCGATTTTCCCGTTTGTTTCGGTCCCTTCACTTGCATGAACTGCAACGTCGAACTCTACTAACTCGACAACCGGATAGTAGGTCTTGTCGTGGTGCAAACGACCATAGTTCTGGCGGTTATCGGCGTTAACGTAAATGTTCTTTGGATTGATGTGCGCGTTTGTCGTTTTAAGCGCTTCGCTTGCTTCCGAAATTCCCATCGATATTTGAACAAGCGACTCTCTGACAAAGTCTTTAAGTTCCATGGTCTCTCGTAGAAAAAATTGGTAAATTCGTGGCCGTCAAGAGTGACAATCATTCAGGGCGCTGCTGAAAATTATCAGGCTAAAAATTCAGCACCATCAGAGTGCGTAAACGCTATTAATGGTCGTATCGCCATTTATATTTACTCGATGTCAATCCGAATCTTGGAACGAATGCAGACATCAATCTCTCGTCGTGAAGGTGATTCAAAGCATACAAATCGCTACTGAATATGTCTATTGGGTTGTGCTGTCGCGGCGGGATTTTCGAGTTGGTGTTGGGCTGTCACGGAGGCCAACGTCACGTTGTGTGCCTCATCCGACCTGCCTAGTGCGTCGTTTGCGACGCTAACCAGTGGTGTTTGCGCTTCGGGGAGACGCTTTGGGACGACTAGTAAGCAATAAGCATGACGAGGCGGACGTTCTGGTCGATGTTCGCGAGGGTAGTCGCGAGCGGTTGCTCCCAGCGAGAAAGCAAAAAGCCGGCGTCTCCGCCGGCTTTGTCATTTCAGTACCGAAAGCCGCTCACCCCGCGTCCCCGCCCCCCGCCGGCCCCTTCCACTGCTCCTCCTCGTCGATGTTCGCTTTGCCGCCCATCAGCGCGGTGCGGTTGCGTTCCAGCGCGGCGGCGACCACGGGCAGCAGTTCGTCGTCGCCGTAGGCATCCACGTGCTGGATGAGGGCGTGGCGCATGCGGGGGTCCCAGAAGCGCTTGATGTGACCGGCGGTGTCGTCGGCGGCGACCTCAATCGCGACTTCGGGCTCGAAGAAGGTGCCGATCTGGTTGGCCATCTTGATGAGGGTCTGGACGTTCATTGGGGGGTTCCTGAATTCGTTGGGGCGAGGCTTTCGGGGTGGGCGTAGGCGACGTGGCCGCCGCCGCGGGTGAAGCCGAGCAGGGTGACGCCGGCTTCTTCGGCGATGCGCACGGCGAGCGCGGTGGGCGCGGAGATGGCCGCGACGAGGGCGACGCCCCGCGTGGCGGCCTTCTGCACGATCTCGTAGCTGGCACGGCTGGTGATGACGATGAATCCGCAGGCCGCGTCGGTGCCTTCTGCAGCCATGGCGCCGAGGAGCTTGTCGAGCGCGTTATGGCGGCCGACGTCTTCCCGCACGAGTTGCAGGCTGCCGTCGGGCAAGGCCCAGGCGGCGGCGTGCACGGCGCCGGTGATGCGTTGCAGAGACTGGGCCCCGGACATGGCGGCCATGGCGCGCTGCACGGACTCGGCCGATACGCGCAGGCCGGCATTGGCGACCGGCGCCGGGTGGCGCACGGCCTGCTCCAGGGTTTCCACGCCGCACAGGCCGCAACCGGTGCGGCCGGTGAGGTTGCGACGGCGTTGCTTGAGACGCATGAAGCACTCGGCCGAGATGCGCATGTCGACCTGGATGCCTTCAGCGAACGCTTCGACTTCCAGGTCGTACAGGTCGCTGGCGTCGCGCAGGATGCCTTCGGAAAGGCTGAATCCCAGCGCGAAGTCTTCCAGGTCGGCAGGCGACGCCAGCATCACCGCGTGGGAGATGCCGTTGTACACCAGCGCGACCGGGACTTCCTCGGCGACCTGATCGATACCGTCGGTGGCGCCGCTGGAGGACCAGCGTTCGACACGACGGCTCGACCAGGGGCGCTCGCTCACGGGCTGCCCGGCACGAGCACTGCACACACTCATTTGCCGCCTTCCACGCGGGCTTCCTCAAGCAGCGCAAGCTGCTGCTCGGTGAAGCGGGCAAAGCCCTGCTGCCACTCGGACGGCTGCGACACCGGCAGCACCTGCACCGCAGTCACCTTGTACTCGGGGCAGTTGGTGGCCCAGTCCGAGTTGTCGGTGGTGATGACGTTGGCACCGGATTCCGGGAAGTGGAAGGTGGTGTACACCACGCCCGGTTGCATGCGCTCGGTGATGGTCGCGCGCAGCACCGTTTCGCCGGCACGGCTCTGGATACCGACCCAGTCGCCGTCCTTGATGCCGCGGTCTTCTGCGTCGTGCGGGTGCAGTTCCAGACGGTCCTCGCTGTGCCACATGTTGTTGGCGGTGCGGCGGGTCTGGGCGCCCACGTTGTACTGCGACAGGATGCGGCCGGTGGTGAGGATGAGCGGGAATTTCTGCGTGACACGCTCATCGGTCGCCACGTAGCGGGTCGGAGCGAACTTGCCCTTGCCGCGCACGAACTCTTCGATGTGCATGGTCGGCGTGCCTTCCGGCGCGTCTTCGTTGCACGGCCACTGCACCGAACCGAGCTTGTCGATGAGGTCGAACGACACGCCATGGAAGGTGGGTGTGAGGCGCGCGATCTCGTCCATGATCTCGGACGGGTGCTGGTAGTTCATCGGGTAGCCCAGCGCGTTGGACAGCAGCTGCGTGACTTCCCAGTCGCCGTAGCCGGCCAGCGGCTTCATCACCTTGGTCACGCGCGAGATGCGGCGTTCGGCGTTGGTGAAGGTGCCGTCCTTCTCAAGGAAGGATGCGCCCGGCAGGAAGATGTGCGCGTACTTGGCCGTCTCGTTCAGGAACAGGTCCTGCACGATGAGGCACTCGAGCTGTTCCAGCGCGGCGGTGGTGTGCTGCGTGTCGGGGTCGGACTGGACGATGTCCTCGCCTTCCACGTACATGGCCTTGTACGAGCCTTCCAGCGCGGCGTCGAACATGTTGGGAATACGCAGACCCGGTTCGCCTTCCAGCGTGACGCCCCATTCGGATTCGAACAGCGCGCGAGCGGTGGAATCGGACACGTGGCGGTAGCCCGGCAGTTCGTGCGGGAAGGAGCCCATGTCGCACGAGCCCTGCACGTTGTTCTGACCGCGCAGCGGGTTCACGCCCACGCCTTTGCGGCCGATGTTGCCGGTGGCCATGGCGAGGTTGGCGATACCGATGACGGTGGTCGAACCCTGTGCGTGCTCGGTGACGCCCAGACCGTAGTAGATGGCCGCGTTGCCGCCGGTGGCGAACATGCGGGCCGCACCACGCAGCACGTCGGCCGGCACACCGGTGACGACTTCCATGGCTTCCGGGCTGTTTTCCGGACGGGCGGCGAACTTCTTCCAGAGATCAAAGGACTCGAGGTCGCAACGCTCTTCGATGAAGGATTCGTTGAGCAGACCTTCGGTGACGATGACGTGGGCCATAGCCGTGACCAGCGCGACGTTGGTGCCCGGACGCAGTTGCAGGTGGTAGTCGGCCTTCACGTGCGGCGACTTCACGAGGTCGATGCGGCGCGGGTCGGCGACGATGAGCTTGGCACCGGCGCGCAGGCGACGCTTCATGATCGAGCCGAACACCGGGTGACCGTCGGTCGGGTTGGCGCCGATGACGAAGATCACGTCGGAGTGCAGCACGGATTCAAACGTCTGCGTACCGGCCGATTCGCCCATGGTCACTTTCAGGCCGTAACCGGTGGGCGAGTGGCAGACGCGGGCGCAGGTGTCGACGTTGTTGTTGCCGAAGGCCGCACGCACCAGCTTCTGCACGAGGTAGGTTTCTTCGTTGGTGCAGCGCGACGAGGTGATGCCGCCAACCGCGCCACGGCCGTACTGGGCCTGGATGCGCTTGATCTCGGAAGCGGCGTAGCTGATGGCCTCTTCCCACGACACTTCCTGCCACGGATCGGTGATCTTCTTGCGGATCATCGGCTTGGTGATGCGGTCTGCGTGCGTGGCGTAGCCCCAGGCGAAGCGGCCCTTGACGCAGGAGTGGCCCATGTTGGCCTGACCGTTCTTGTTGGGGACCATGCGCACGACGGTCTCGCCCTTCATCTCGGCCTTGAACGAGCAGCCCACGCCGCAATACGCGCAGGTGGTGACTTTGCTGTGCTCGGCCTGGCCGAGCATGATCACGGTCTTCTCGGTCAGCGTGGCGGTCGGGCAGGCCTGCACGCAGGCGCCGCACGAGACACACTCGGAATCCATGAAGTCTTCGAACTGGCCCGGCGACACGCGCGACTCGAAGCCGCGACCGTCGATGGTAAGCGCGAAGGTGCCTTGCGTTTCCTCGCAGGCGCGCACGCAGCGGTTGCACACGATGCACTTGGAGGCGTCGTAGGTGAAGTACGGGTTGGACTCGTCCTTCGTGTCCTTCAGGTGGTTCTTGCCCTCGTAGCCGTAGCGCACTTCACGCAGGCCGACGGTGCCGGCCATGTCCTGCAGTTCGCAGTTGCCGTTGGCCGGGCAGGTCAGGCAGTCGAGCGGGTGATCGGAGATGTACAGCTCCATCACGTTGCGGCGCAGGTCGGCCAGCTTCTCGTTCTGCGTGTGCACGACCATGCCTTCGTCCACCGGGGTGGTACACGAGGCGGGCGTGCCGCGACGGCCTTCGATCTCGACGAGGCACAGACGGCAGGAGCCGAAGGGCTCGAGGCTGTCGGTGGCGCACAGTTTCGGGATATTGATGCCGGCTTCCGCCGCAGCACGCATCACCGAGGTGCCGGCCGGCACCGAGATTTCGACGTCGTCGATGGTCAGCGTCACCAGTTTTTCGGAGACGCGGGCGGGGGTACCGAAATCGATGTCGTTCAGGTTGTAGAGCATGGAAACCTCCTCAGGCCGCTTTGCCGGCAGGTTCGGCTACGCCGAAGTCTTCGGGGAAATGGTTGAGCGCGCTGAGCACCGGGTACGGCGCCATGCCGCCCAGAGCGCACAGCGAACCGCTGAGCATCGTGTCGCACAGCTCGCGCAGCAGGATCACCTGACGCGGACGGTCGGAGCCTTCGACGATCTTGTCGATGACCTCGACACCGCGCGTCGAGCCGATGCGGCAGGGCGTGCACTTGCCGCAGGATTCGAGCGCGCAGAACTCCATGGCGAAGCGCGCCATGCCGGCGAGGTCGACGGTGTCGTCGAACACCACCAGGCCACCGTGGCCGAGCATGGCATTCACCGCAGACAGCGCTTCGTAATCGAGCGGCAGGTCGAACTGCGACTCGGGCACGTAGGCACCGAGCGGGCCGCCGATCTGCACGGCGCGGATCGGGCGACCGCTGCGCGTGCCGCCGCCGAAGTCGTACAGCAGCTCGCGGATGGTCATGCCGAAGGCCGCTTCGACGAGGCCGCCATGCTTGACGTTGCCGCCGAGCTGGAAGGGCAGCGTGCCGCGCGAACGACCGACGCCGTATTCCTGATAATTGGCGCCGCCCTGGTCGAGGATGACCGGGATGCTGGCGAGCGAGATGACGTTATTCACCACGGTCGGCTTGCCGAACAGGCCTTCGAGCGCCGGCAGCGGCGGCTTGAAGCGCACCATGCCGCGCTTGCCTTCGAGGCTCTCCAGCAGCGAGGTTTCTTCACCGCACACGTAGGCGCCGGCGCCGCGGCGCACTTCGAGGTGGAAGGTCTTGCCCGAACCGAGGATGTCCGCGCCCAGATAGCCGCGCGCATTGGCCACCGCAATGGCTTCGTTCAGCGCCGCTTCGGCGTAGGGGTATTCCGAGCGCAGGTAGATGTAGCCCTGCGTGGCGCCCACCGCCAGACCGGCGATGGTCATGCCTTCGATCAGCACGAAGGGGTCGCCTTCCATGATCATGCGGTCGGAGAAGGTGCCCGAATCACCCTCGTCGGCGTTACAGACGATGTACTTCTGGTCGGCCTGGGCGCCCAGCACGGTGCGCCACTTGATGCCGGTCGGGAAGGCTGCACCGCCACGACCACGCAGGCCGGAGGTGGTGACTTCCTCGACGATGTCGGCACCGGTCATGCGCAGCGCGTTGGCGAGACCACGATAGCCGTCATGCGCGATGTAGTCGTCGAGCGAGACCGGATCGGTGATGCCGACGCGCGCGAAGGTCAGACGCTGCTGCTTGGCGAAGTAGGGAATCTCTTCGGTCAGGCCGAGGTTCAGATGATGCTGGCCGCCGTACAGGAAGTTGGCCTCGAACAACTCGGGCACGTCCTCCGGCTTGACCGGGCCGAAGGCCACGCGGCCTTCCGAGGTGATGACCTCGACCATGGGTTCCAGCCAGAACATGCCGCGCGAGCCGTTGCGCACGAGTTCGATGGTCGCGCCTCGCTTGGCGGCTTCGAAGGCGATGGCGCGGGCGACCTTGTCGGCTCCCTTGGAGATCGCGGTGGAATCGCGGGATACGTAGACTTTGACGGTGGATCGACCCGGCTTGAACGCCGGGTCTTCTCCGCCACGCAACGG
>JAJLLM010000016.1:0-19184 GCA_033837965.1 Pseudazoarcus pumilus | reverse complement strand
GGAATGGCATGCAGCTCGAGCGCGCGGTGCGCCTGATGTCGGTGCAGGAACACCGTCACGGAAACGATGGTGATGTGGGTCAGCGCCAGCGCCACCAGCACATAGCCCCACCAAGGCAAATCGATCAAACCATTGAACATGCGATGAAAACTTCCGGAGTTGCGATACGGGAATTCTACGCCATCACCCGGAAATTGCCGGGAAATGTACGTCGACGGCTACGGACATGCTGCGTATCACGGCAACGCGAAGGGCAACTGATGCACCGGCGTGGCCTGGGCACGATGCCGCTGCCAGTTGGCCCGGTAGGCCTGCGCAACCGCGCAGTGGTCTCGCAGTACGATCAGGTTTTCGGCATTGCGGTTCGCCGCCGACCAGGTGAAGTTGTAAGAGCCGGTTAGCACGGCGCAGCCCGGCCCATCGGCATCGGCCACGATCACCTTGTTGTGGGCCGCGGCGTAGGCGGTCTCGTAGGCCACCGGCACACCGGCCGCGAGCAGCAGGGTAATGGCGTTGCCGGTTTCACGCGCGTTCATTTTCGCGTCTGCCAGGACCTCGACCCGTACGCCCCGACGGTGCGCCGCAACCAGCGCGTTTGCCACGCTCTTGCTGGTGAACACATAGGCCTGCACGAGCAGGCTTGACCGGGCGGCGTCGATGACGCCGAGCAACAAGCCTTCGGCATCGTCCGCCGGTGCGAACGCCACCTCCACCGAACCGCGTGCGGGGAAGACCTCCCCCGCCAGCGTCGGTGCAGCGCACAACGCGAGCAGGAGCGCGCAGCACTCAGCCCTGCGCGGCATCCGTGCGCTCGAACACCGCAGCAAAGAAGCCGTCGGTGTCATGGAGATGAGGCAACAACTGCAAGCGCGCACCCATCTCGATGTCGATACCCTGTTTGCGCAGCAGTTCGCCGGCATCCAGCGCACGAAACTGCGGATGAGCGGCCGCAAAGGCATCGACCACCGCGTCGTTCTCCTCGGCCAGCAGACTGCAGGTGGCATACACCAGCCGCCCGCCCGGCCGCAGCAGCGAAGCAGCCGCGGCCAGAATGCCGGCCTGCAGCGCGCGCATCTCCCCGATGGCCTCGGGGCTTTGCCGCCACTTCAGGTCAGGATTGCGCCGCAGGGTGCCCAACCCGCTGCAGGGCACGTCCACCAGCACGCGGTCTGCCTTACCCGCCAGGCGCTTCACGCGCGCATCACGCTCATGCGCGATCAAGGCCGGATGCACGTTGGACAGCCCGGCGCGTGCCGCGCGTGGCTTGAGATTGGCGAGGCGGCGCTCGGACACGTCAAAGGCGTACAGGCGCCCGGTCGAGCGCATCATTGCCCCCAGATGCAGTGTCTTGCCACCGGCACCGGCGCAGAAGTCCACCACCAGTTCGCCGCGACGCGGCTGGACGAGAAAACCGAGCAGCTGACTGCCCTCGTCCTGCACCTCGAAACTGCCGTCGAGGAAACGCGGATGCGACTGCAAGGCCGGCTTGCCCTCCAGACGGATGCCCTGCGGCGAGTACGGGCAGGCTGTCGCGGCAATGCCGTCCGAACGCAGATCGGCGATCACTTCGTCACGCGAGATCCGCGCAATATTCACGCGCAGGTCAAGCGGCGCCGGGCGATTGAGGCCGGCCGCCAGGGCCAGCACACCGGCTTCATCGTGCGTGGCGAGCAAGCGCTCGGCCAGCCAGTCGGGCAGGTCAGTACGCTCGGCCAGCGAAGCAGGTTCCGGCTCCAGCGCCTTGATGGAGGCAATCCACTCCGCCTCGGCAGGCGACACCAGTCCCTCGAACTGGCGCGCCGACCAGCCTTCCCCGCGCGCCAGCCAGGCCAGCAACAAGGCACGCGGCGTGGCGTTCTCGCCGCAAAGACGACGCAGCCAGCGCAGCCGCCGCAGGATGCCGTACACACTCTCGGCCACCAGGCCGCGATCCCGATGGCCGAGTTGCCGGTTCTCGCGGAAGTAGCGCGACAGCACGGCATCGGCGGGATGGGTGAAACGCAGCACCTCGCCCAGCGCCACCGCCGCATGGGCGAGCGGGCCGCGCACGGCGGAATTTGCGGATTTGCCGGCTACCGGGCGGGAGGAGGCCTTGCGGCTCCGGGATGGATTCTGCATGGGATCTCTGGCACGACTGCGCGTGCCGAATGTTCAACGTTGATCGGCGGCCGCTGTCAGCTTGACGCTGACGGCCTGATGATCGAGCACCTTGCCCTTGCGGTCCTGCAGGCGCACACGCACCGGCGCCCAGCCGTGCTGCTCGGACAGCCACAGGCCGATGTCGAGCTTGCCCGAATGCGCCTTCAGGCGCACATGCAGCGCGCGCAGCTTGCCCACTGGCAGGCTGATGTCCTGCATGCCGACCACCTCGACGGCAGCCGGATCGGCCCCGCGATTGCTCACCAGCGTAATCTCGCGCGGCAGTTCGCGCCCCGGGCGGACGCTCGCGAGGTGCCATGCACTCAGCACATCGAGATCACCGCGCGCGAGGGTTTCGGTCTCGCGCCGTCCCTTGCTGCGCTCGACAAGCACGCTGTTGCTGCGCCAGTCGAAGGTCGCCGTCTCGGTCTCCCGGCCCTTCTGTTCGACGACAAAACTGCGCGGCACCAGCCCCTGCGGAGTGACATCCCCTTCGCTGCGCTGGGTGTACTCGAAGTCCTTCAGCAAGGCGGCCAGCCCCGTGGTTTCGAGCAGGGTGCTCATGCGATAACCGCGGCCGTCGTGCTGCCAGCGATGCACGCCCTTGCCGATGACCATGCCGCCCTCGCCCTGGGTGATGTCGAACACCACTTCGCCGCCCGCGGGCCACTTCACCCCGGCCGCCGCCACGGGCATCGACACCATCACGCAACACATCGCCAGCACACGCCAGAAACTCTTCACCACCGGTATTCCTCCAGAGCGGGCGACACCAGGGCCGCACCGGGCGCATGCGCCTCGGTCACGACCACGCGCGCCCCCATGATCTTCAAACGTCCTTCGACGAACCAGCGCACCGCCTGCGGGTAGATGCGATGCTCTTCGCGCAGCACCCGTGCGGCCAGACTGTCCTCGTCGTCATCTTCGAGCACCGGCACCGCCGCCTGGATGACGATGGGCCCCACATCCAGTTCGGGCGTGACGAAGTGCACCGTCGCACCGTGCACGCGAGCGCCGGCCTCGATGGCCCGGCGGTGCGTATGCAGGCCCGGCAAGGCCGGCAGCAGCGACGGGTGCACATTGAGCATGCGTCCGGCGTAGCGGGTCACGAAATCGGCCGCCAGCAATCGCATGAAACCGGCCAGCACCACCAGATCAGGCTCGAACCCGTCGACCGTCTCCGCCAGCGCCGCATCGAACTCCGCGCGCGTGGCGAAGCCCGCCGCATCCACCACCACCGCCCGAATGCCGTGCATGCGCGCGATCTCCAGCCCGCCCGCGTCGGCGCGGCTCGACACCACGGCGCGGAACTCCGCATCCGGGATGGCGGCTGCCAGGATCGCTTCGAGATTGCTCCCGCGGCCGGAAATCAGCACCACGATGGACGTCATTCGCGCTCCTCAGGGAATCGGCAGGAATGCCGCCGTTGCAATGCCCTGGACCACGCGGATGACCATGCGTTCGGTCTTGATCTCCAGCAGGTCCGAGAGGGTTTCCAGAATGCCGATCATGCGGCCCATTTCGCGCTCGAAACTGAGGTTGTTGATGTCGCCCATCTCGTTCGACAGCAACAGCAGGGCACCATTTTCATCCCGTGCCGTGCCGAGCTTCCACGCCGCGATCTCGACGTTGCGCGCGGCATTGTAGAAGCCCTGCGGCGACAGGTCATTGAGCACATAGAAACCCACCATGTCGGCGAATGCAGCCTGGGTCATGCTGGCCATGCCGACCATCAGTGCCTGTACGCGATCACCCTGAAAGGCCGGATCAAAGGCCAGTTGCAGGGCGTCGATGTTGCGCCGCCCATTGAGCGAATCGAGTTGCCACGAGTGGTTGACGTCGAAGATCTGCGTCAGCGCCGCCTCCAGGCTTTCCGCGCTCTTGCGCCACTCGCGCGGGTTACGGCGGTAGAGCTTTTCGGCCAGCCGTCGCAGGCTGACGAAGATGCGGCTCTGACAGGCCTCGATGTAGTGATCGACGTCGGTCTTGAACAGCTGCTCGTGGAAGTACGGCTTGCGCGACGGCGCACCCGGCGATGTGCCCGGAATGCTGCAGCCGGCTCCGGCAGTCGCAAGGCCCGCGAGCATGGCCAGGAAGGCACGCCGCGACAGGGCCGGCGTCGAGGTCGGTTTCATGCGCACTCACGCTCGTTCGAACGCACCGGATGATACCGGAATGCGCTCCCCGCGGGGCTCGCGCCGGGCCACGTATAATCGCCCTCTCGAATGGAGTAGCGATGCCCACGATCCGCCCCCTGCCGGACATCCTGATCAACCAGATCGCCGCCGGCGAGGTCGTCGAACGCCCCGCCTCGGTGGTCAAGGAAGTGCTGGAGAATGCCCTCGACGCCGGCTCGCGCGCCATCGAAATCCAGCTCGAAGAAGGCGGCGTGCGGCGCATCCGCATTTCGGACGACGGCTGCGGCATTGCCAAGGAGGAACTCGCGCTGGCGCTGGATCGCCACGCCACCAGCAAGATCGCCAGCCTGGACGACCTGGAACGCGTCAACACCATGGGCTTTCGCGGCGAGGCGCTGGCCGCCATCGCGGCCGTCTCGCGCACCACCATCACCAGTCGCGCAAGCGGTGCCCCGCATGCCTGGCGCATCGACGGCATGGAACGCAGCGTTGCCCCGGCCGCACTCAACGCCGGCACGGTCGTGGAAGTGGCCGACCTCTATTACAACACCCCGGCGCGGCGAAAATTCCTCAAGACCGAGGCCACCGAATTCGCCCACTGCGACGAGATGTTCCGTCGCGCCGCGCTGGCCCGGCCCGATGTGGCCTTCCAGTTTGCGCACAACGGCCGGGTCTCGCACCGCCTGCAGCCGTCCGACCCGGCACGCCGCATTGCCGCGCTGATGGGGGACGATTTCCTCGAGCACGCACGCGCAGTCGAAGCCGACGCCGGCGCGCTGCGCCTGACCGGATTCGCCTGCGTACCGGCCTACTCACGCGCCAACCGCGATGCCCAGTATTTCTTCGTGAACGGCCGCTTCGTGCGCGACAAGATCCTGTCGCATGCCGCACGCCAGGCTTACGCCGACGTGCTGCACGGTCAGCGTCACCCGGCCTACGTGCTGTTCCTCGAACTCGATCCGGCCGACGTGGACGTCAACGTGCACCCCGCCAAGATCGAGGTGCGTTTCCGCGAATCACGCGCCGTGCACCAGTTCGTCTTCCACGCCATCAGCCGCGCACTGGCCGAATCCGGCGCCGCACTGGCGGCGGAACGTGAAGCACCGCCGGCACAGCCCACCGCCTACGCGCCCGAGCCGCGCTGGGCACCACCGGTACAGACGCGCCTGGCGATGGAATCGGCCTCGCGCAGCTACCTCGACTTTGCCGCGGCAGCGCGACCGGAGGCCTCAACACCGCCCACAGCCGAGGCACCCTCCGTCGGCATGTCGGCCGCATCCGCCCCCGGCGCAACGTCCGTGCCCGGCGACGAAGCCCCGCTCGGCTACGCCATCGCCCAACTGCACGGCATCTACGTGCTGGCGCAGAACGCCAGGGGCATGGTCATCGTCGACATGCACGCCGCGCACGAACGCATCCTCTACGAGAAGCTCAAGACCGTGCTGGACGGCCGCCCGGCCATCCAGCGCCTGCTGATGCCGGCCGTGATCTCACTCGGCGCGCGCGACATGGCGGCCGCGGAGGAGCATGTCGAGGTATTGGCCGGCATGGGCTTCGAAGTGGCACCGGCCGGGCCGGAGCAGCTCGCCATCCGCAGCGTGCCGGCATTGCTCGCTCAGGCCAACGTGGGCGAGCTGGTGCGCAATCTGCTGGCCGAACTGCGCGAATACCCGGCCACCGAAGTGGTCACCGCGCGGCGCAATGAACTGCTCGGCACCATGGCCTGCCACGGCGCCGTGCGCGCCAACCGTCAGCTCACGATTCCGGAAATGAACGCGCTGCTGCGGGACATGGAAGCCACCGAACGCGCCGACCAGTGCAACCACGGCCGGCCCACCTGGACGCAGTTCTCGCTGGCCGAGATGGATCGCTTCTTCATGCGCGGTCAGTGAAGCTCGAAATTCAGCGGCCGTTCAGCACGACGATGGCGATCACGACGACCCCCACCACCAGCCAGCCCAGCCACTCGACGTAGCGGTGCAGCGCCGCCTCCATGCGCGCGCCGCCCAGCTTCATCAGCCCGGCCACCAGAAAGAAGCGCGCACCGCGCCCGACCAGCGAGGCTGCCACAAAAGGCAGCAGCGCCATCGAGGCCACCCCCGCCGCAATGGTGAAGACCTTGTAGGGAATGGGTGAGAAGCCCGCCACGAACACCGCCCAGAAGCCCCAGCGTTCGAACCAGTCCTGCGCTTCCAGATACTTCGCCCAGTACTTGGTCGTCGCCAGCCAGGGCTCGATCAGGTCGAAGGCGAACACGCCGATGAAATAGCCCAGCACGCCACCCGCCACAGAGGCCAGCGTGGTGATCAACGCATAGCGCCACGCCCGCGAAGGGTTGGCGAGGCTCATCGGCGCCAGCATGACATCCGGCGGAATCGGGAAGAACGAGGATTCGGCGAAGCTCAGCCCGCCCAGATACCAGGGCGCACGCGGATGGCGGGACCATTGCATGGTGCGGGCGTAGAGCGGGGCGAAGAGTTTCAAGACGGTCTCGCAGCGATGGCTGAGGCGGCATGATACCAACCGAGCCGGCGGGCGCGCGCCGCTATAATCGCCCCCTCATGAGCCACACCCCACCCGCCATCCTCCTGCTCGGTCCGACCGCCAGCGGCAAGACTGCCAGCGCGCTGGCGCTTGCCGCCCACTTCCCGGTCGAGATCATCAGCGTCGATTCCGCGCTGGTGTACCGCGACATGGACATCGGCACGGCCAAGCCCTCGGCCGACGAGCGCGCGGCGTGCCCGCACCATCTGATCGACCTCATCACGCCGGAGGAACGCTACTCGGCCGCGCAGTTCCGCGAGGACGCACTGCGGCGGATGGACGAGATCAGCGCACGCGGCAAGACTCCGTTGCTGGCAGGCGGCACCTCGCTGTACTTCAAAGCCCTGCGCGACGGCATCTCCGATTTACCGCAGGCCGACCCCCAACTGCGCGCAGCCATCGACCGCGATGCCGAGCGCCTCGGCTGGCCGGCCATGCACGCACGCCTGGCAACGCTCGACGCAGAAGCCGCGGCCGCGCTGGAGCCGACCGACGCACAACGCATCCAGCGCGCGCTGGAGATCGTGACACTCACCGGCCGACCGCTGGCCGAGAGCTATGCGCGGCGCGAGGCAGGCGGCATCCGCCACCGCACGCTGACGCTGGCACTCACGCCGTCCGACCGCAGCGTGCTGCACGCGCGCATCGAGCAGCGCTTCGACGCCATGCTGTCTGCCGGTCTGCTCGACGAGTTGCGCGACTTGCGCGCGAAGTACCGCCTCGACCCCGCCCTGCCCTCGATGCGCTGCGTCGGCTACCGCCAGGCTTGGGCGCATCTGGACGGAGAGGACGACTACGCCACGATGCGCTTCAAGGGCATCGCCGCCACGCGCCAGCTCGCCAAGCGGCAACTCACGTGGCAACGCCAGTTCCGCGAGAACTGGGACGATCTGGAAGAGGTGGATTGTCTGGATGCCGATCTGCCCGGTCGCATCGTGCAGCGCGTGCGCGACTTTCTCGGCAGCTGAAACCCGACGGCTCAGGGCCGTCGTTCGGAAGCGGTGGAACGCAGCAGCACCGCGTCGAACCAGCGCGTCGGCAACAGCCGCTTGAGGAAACCGAACAGGTGCGTCGGAAAGGTCACGTAATAACGTGCCCGCGGCCGCGCGGATTCGATGGCGTGGATCAGCTTGTCCACCACCGCATCAGCCGGCAGCGTGAATGGCGTCTTGCCCGCCTCGCCGCGCAGACGGCGCACCAGATAACGATAGGTTTCGGCGTGGGCGCTGGCGTCGCTGTCGATGTGGCGCCGGTAGGCCGCAAAGGCGTTGTCGCGGAAACGGCTGACGATGGGGCCGGGCTCGATCAGGCTGACGTGAATATCGCTGCCCGCCAGCTCCAGCCGCAGCGTATCGGCAAGCCCTTCGAGCGCAAACTTGGAGCTGTTGTAGGCGCCGCGATACGGCAGCGCCGCAAAACCAAGGATGGAACTGTTATGCACGATGCGGCCGTGGCCTTGCGCACGCATCGCGGGCAGCACGAGACAGGTCAGCTCGTGGGTGCCGAAGAGGTTGGTTTCGAACTGCTCGCGCAGCACCTCGCGCGTGAGGTCTTCAACCGCGCCGGGCTGGCCGTACGCGCCGTTGTTGAACAGTGCATCGAGCGTGCCGCCGGTGCGCACCAGCACCTCATCGACCGCCGCACGGATGGAAGCACTGTCGGCCAGATCAAGCGGCAGCGCCTCGAAGCCCTCATCGGCCAGACGCTGCACATCGGCCGCCTTGCGCGCGGTGGCGAACACCCGCCAGCCACGCGTACGCAGGGTCTGCGCGGCGCACGCGCCGATGCCGCTGGAGCAGCCGGTGATCAGGATGGAGCGCTGCTCACCGGCGGCCATGCGCTTACTCGACGATGGTTTTCGGCTGATCGCCTTCCATCGCCGCGATACGGCCGATGACGTGCACCGTCTCGCCCTGCTCGCGCAGGAAGGCGGCGGCCTTCTCGGCGTTGGCAGCCGACACGATGACGGCCATGCCGATGCCGCAGTTGAAGACGCGATACATCTCGGCGTCCGCAATGTTGCCGGCCTTCTGCAGCCACTGGAACAGCGGCGGCAAGGTCCAGCTCCTGGAGTCGATACGGGCGGTCAGGCCGTCGGGAAGGACGCGCGGCACGTTCTCGGTGATGCCGCCGCCGGTGATGTGCGCCATGCCGTGCACGATGCCGGCCTGCGCCTGCATCAGCGCGAGCAGCGGCTTGACGTAGATACGCGTGGGCGCCAAAACGGCGTCGGCCAGCGGCTGGCCGTGGAAGTCGGCGGACAGATCCGCCTTGCTGACTTCGATGACCTTGCGGATCAAGGAATAGCCGTTGGAGTGGGCACCGCTGGAGGCCAGCCCCAGCACCACGTCACCGGCGGTGATCTTCGAGCCGTCGATGATGTCGGACTTCTCGACCGCACCGACCGCGAAGCCGGCCAGATCGTATTCGCCGTCCGGGTACATGCTCGGCATCTCGGCGGTCTCGCCGCCGATCAGCGCGCAGCCGGCCAGCTCACAGCCCTTGGCGATGCCTTTCACGACATCGGCAGCGGTATCCACATGCAGCTTGCCGCAGGCGAAATAGTCCAGGAAGAACAGCGGTTCGGCGCCCTGCACGAGGATGTCGTTGACGCTCATCGCTACCAGATCCTGCCCCACCGTGTCGTGACGGTTCAGCTCGAAGGCCAAACGCAGCTTGGTGCCGACACCGTCGGTCCCGGACACCAGCACCGGCTCGCGGTACTTCTTCGACAGTTCGAAGAGCGCACCGAAACCGCCGATGCCGCCCATCACCTCGGGCCGCATGGTGGCTTTTGCAAACGGCTTGATGCGATCGACGAGGGCGTCGCCGGCATCGATGTCCACGCCGGCATCACGGTAGGTCAGGGAGGTCAAGGTCGTTCCTCTTGCTTCGGGAAATGCTCCCGGACTACGCCGCGCTTGAGGGCGTCACGACCAGGGGCTACATTACGGGGCCCGACGGCCCGAACCGGCCGCCGCTTGAACGCGAGATTTTACTCGAAATGCCCCTTCCCCGTGCCGACCTCTTGCACACCGCCCTGTGGGCCGCGGTGGGTGTCGCCCTGCTGGTGCTGTTCTGGCTGCTCGGCCCCATCCTCACGCCCTTCGTGGTCGGCGCGGTGTTTGCCTACCTGTGTGACCCGGCGGTGAACTGGCTGGTCAGCAAGCGCCTGCCGCGCGCACTGGCGGTGGGCGTGGTGATTCTCGCCATGGGCTCGTCCATCCTGCTGCTGATCCTGATCATCGTACCGGTGTTCTGGCGCGAGATCGCGGCACTGATCGCACGCCTGCCCGAACTCATCGAAGCCGCCGATGCGCGCTTCCTGCCGCTCATCAACGAACGCCTCGGCACCAGCATCTCGCTCGATGTCGCCTCGCTGCGCCAGTGGCTGACCGAGCATCAGCAACAGGCGCGCGACCTGCTGCCTACCCTGCTCAGCCACGCACGGGAGGGCGGTCTGGCGCTGATCGGCGTGGCGGCCAATCTGGTGCTGATTCCGGTGGTGATGTTCTATCTGCTGCAGGAGTGGCCGCGCATCATCCCGGCCGTGCGCGAGTTCATCCCGCGCCCGATGCTGTCCCGCACCTCGCGCATCGTCGGCGACATCGACCAGGTCATGTCCGAGTTCCTGCGCGGGCAACTGTCGGTGATGCTGATCCTCGCAACCTTCTACAGCATCGGCCTGTGGATCGCCGGCCTGTCCTTTGCACTGCCGGTCGGTATCGTCACCGGCCTGTTCTCCTTCATCCCCTTCGTCGGCTTCGGCGGCGGGCTGGTGCTGGCCATTCTCGCCGCGCTGCTGCAGGGCGACGGCGTCACGCTGCTGATCGGCGTGGGCGTGGTGTATGGCCTGGGGCAGCTGCTGGAGAGCTACGCGCTCACGCCCTATCTGGTCGGCGAGCGCATCGGCCTGCACCCGCTGGCGGTCATCTTCGCGCTGATGGCCTTCGGCCAGCTCTTCGGCTTTGTCGGCATGCTCGTCGCACTGCCGGTCAGCGCCGCCATCCTGGTCGGCCTGCGCGAAGTGCGCGGGGCCTGGCTGGAAAGCCCGCTCTACCTCGGCAAGGACGGCACCGCCGAACGCACTGAATGAAGCAACTGCTGCTGGACCTGCGCGCGGACGCCCCGCCGACGCTGGAGAACTTCATCGCGGGCGAAAACGAAGAACTGCTCACCGCCCTGCACGCCACCGTGCTGGGGGCCGGCCACCTCTACCTGTGGGGCCCGGCCGGCAGCGGGCGCAGCCACTTGCTGGCCGCCACCGTCGAAGCCGCCACTCAGGCCGGCCGGCCGGCACAGCATCTCGCCGCGGCAGACGTAGGGGACACCCTGCCGGACACGCCCGGCCTGCTGCTCGCCATCGATGACGTCGAACAACTCGGCGAAGCCGCGCAGATCGCGCTGTTCAACGCCATCAACCGCGCCGCCACGTACAATCACACCCTGCTGCTGGCGGGCGCGCAGCCACCGCGCGAACTGCGGCTGCGCGAGGACCTGCGCACACGCATCGGACAGACGCTGGTATTCGAACTACGCCCGCTCGACGACGCGACCCGCGCCGCCATCCTGGCCACGCTGGCCGAGCGGCGCGGCATGAAACTGCCCGACGAAGTCGTGGCCTTCCTGCTGCGTCATGGCCGGCGCGACCTGCCCAGTCTGGTCGCCACCGTGGATGCGCTGGACGCCGCCTCGCTGGAACGCAAACGCCCGGTCACCCTTGCCCTGCTGCGTGAAGTCATGCAGCCGGACCTGGCCGGCTAACTGAAAAGAAACAAAGGAAATTCCGTGGATCTGGTGCTCTTCGACCTCGACAACACCCTGCTTGCCGGCGACTCGGACTTCGAGTGGGCGCAATTCCTGATCAGCAAGGGCGTACTCGACCCGGAAGTGCATGAGGCGCGCAACAAGGTCTTCTACGAACAGTACAAGGCCGGCACGCTCGACATCTTCGAGTTCCTCGACTTCCAGCTGCAGCCGCTGGCGCGCCACGACCGCGCCCAACTCGACGCCTGGCACGTCGAATTCATGCGCGAGCGCATCGTACCGATGATCGGCGAGCCCGCCCGTGCGCTGGTGAACCAGCATCTGGCGAGCGACGCCGTGGTGGCCATCGTCACCGCCACCAACAGCTTCGTCACCGGCCCGATTGCCCGCGAATTCAACATTCCGCACCTGATCGGCACCATTCCCGCGCAGGAAAACGGCAAGTTCACCGGCAAGCCGCGCGGCCTGCCGTCGTTCAAGGCCGGCAAGATCACGCGCGTCGAAGAGTGGCTGGAAAGCATCGGCATGTACTGGGGCAGCTTCGAGCGCACCTGGTTCTACAGCGACTCGCTCAACGATCTGCCGCTGCTCAAGCGGGTCACCGATCCGGTCGCCGTCGACCCCGACCCGACCCTGCGCGCGCATGCCGAACAGGCCGGCTGGCCGGTGCTGTCGCTACACGGCGGCGCCTGATGCAGCGCGGCCATCGGTTATGATTGGGCCCTTATGAACCGAACCCATTCCCGACACCCATGATCCGCAAGCTGCTGCGCAAGGTGTTTCGCGGCGCCGGATCCGGCCAGCCCGCCCTCAACGAACCCGCTCTGATCGCGCCCGAGAAGCACGGCATGCGCCGTGCCGACATCTCGCCCGCCGCCATCAAGGTGTGCACCGTCCTGCAGGAAAACGGCCACAAGGCCTTTGTCGTCGGCGGCGCCGTACGCGACGTGCTGGCCGGCCTGCCGCCCAAGGATTTCGACGTCGCCACCAGCGCCACGCCCGAGCAGGTACGCTCGCTGTTCCGCCGTTCGCGCATCATCGGCCGCCGCTTCCGCATCGTGCATGTCATGAACGGGCGCGAGACCATCGAGGTCTCCACCTTCCGCGCACTGCACGAGGAAGGCGCCACCCCCACCGACGAACACGGCCGTGTGCTGGCCGACAACGTGTTCGGCTCGCAGGCGGAAGACGCCACGCGACGCGATTTCACCGTCAACGCGCTCTATTACGACCCGGTTTCGGGCGTCATCGTCGACTACCACCACGGCGTGGCCGACCTGCAGCAGAAGACCCTGCGCATGATCGGCGAGCCGCGTGCGCGCTACCGCGAAGACCCGGTGCGCATGCTGCGCGCCGTGCGCCTCGGCGCCAAACTGGGCCTGGCCATCGACCCGGCCGCGCGCACGCCGATCCGCGAGATGGCCTCGCTGCTTGAGAACGTCCCGGCCGCCCGCCTGTTTGATGAAATCCTCAAGCTGCTGCTGTCGGGCTACGCCGTGAAATGCGTGCGCCAGTTGCGCGAGGAGGGCCTGCACCACGGCGTGCTGCCGCTGCTCGACGTGATCCTCGAACAGCCCATGGGCGAGCGCTTCGTCTGGCTGGCGCTGGAAAACACCGACGAGCGCGTGCGCGACGGCAAGTCCGTGTCGCCCGGCTTCCTGTTCGCCACGCTGCTGTGGCACGAGGTGCTGGCCGCCTGGGAGGCGCGCAAGAAGGACGGCGCTCCGGCCCAGCCGGCGCTGTTCGACGCCATGGACCACGTGCTCGACGTGCAGGCGCGCAAGCTCGCCATCACGCGCAAGATCGCCGGCGACATCAAGGACATCTGGGCCATCCAGCCGCGCTTCGAGAAGCGCGCCGGTCATGCACCCTACCGCCTCATCGAACAACCGCGTTACCGCGCCGGCTGGGATTTCCTGCGTCTGCGTGCGCAGGCCGGCGAGATCGACATGGCGCTGGTCGACTGGTGGGACGACTTCGCCGGCGCCGGTCAGGAGAAGCGTGAAGCGCTGATCCGCGAGGCACCGGCCAGCGAGGCCGGTCCGCGCAAGCGCCGCCGCCGTCGCAAGCCCAACGCCAAGCCGTCCGAGCCGGCTGACGCAGCATGAGCGCAGTACCCGCCCGCGCGCGTGCCTTCATCGCGTTCGGGGCCAACCTCGGCGACCCGGTCGCAAGTTTTGCCCATGCGTGCGCGGCACTGGCCGCACTGCCCGACACCACCGTGGAGCGCCGCTCCTCGCTGTACCGCAGTGCGCCGGTCGGCGTCGAAGGCCAGCCCGACTACCTCAACGGCGTCATCGAACTGCGCACCGGCATTGCCGCCGCGGCGCTGCTGACGCACCTGCTCGACATCGAACACGAAGCCGGCCGCCGCCGTGACGGCCACTGTGCGCCGCGCACGCTCGACCTCGATCTGCTGCTTTATGATGAGCAGGTGATCCACGCACCGGGGCTGGAAGTGCCGCACCCGCGCATGCACCAGCGCGCCTTCGTGCTGCTGCCGCTGGCCGAGATCGCGCCCGACGCGCGGATTCCCGGCCACGGTCCGGTTGCCGCGCTGCTGCCCGGCGTGGCGGATCAGGACATCACCCGGCTGGAGGACTGAAACATGCTCGACAAGGCCCGCTACATCGTCGTCGAAGGCCCCATCGGCGCCGGCAAGACCTCGCTGGCGCGTCGTCTGTCCGAACGGCTGTCGGCGCAACCGCTGCTCGAACAGCCCGCACTGAACCCCTTCCTCGGCCGCTTCTACCAGAACATGGAACGCTGGGCGCTGCAGACCCAGCTCTCCTTCCTGCTGCAACGCGTCGAACAGTTGCGCGACCTCGAAGCCGCCTGCGCCACCGGCGAGCGCATCGTCTCCGACTTCCTGTTCGACAAGGATCCGCTGTTCGCCGAACTCAACCTGCCGGGTGACCAGTACGCCCTGTACCAGCGCATCCATGACTCGATGGCGCCGGTGTCGCAGCTCAAACCCGACCTGGTGATCTACCTGCAGGCCAAGCCGGAAACCCTCATCGGCCGCGTCTTCCAGCGCGGCGTCGATGCCGAGCGCCGCATCACCGAGAGTTACCTCGAACGCGTCGCCGAGCGCTATGCGCGCTTCTTCTACCAGTACGACGCCGCGCCGGTGTTCATCGTCGACGCCGAGGTGCTCAATCCGGTCGACCACGACGACGACTTCGACCTGCTCATCGAACGCCTGCGCGGCATGCGCAGCTTCCGCGAATTCTTCAATTACGCTGGTTGAGCCCCACGGCATTTCCCTTGTCTGCTGAGGCGAATTGCGGAACACTCGCGCCCTCGGAGGAATAGCACGCCATGACCTATCTGCAGAACGACAAGCCCGTAACCCTGCATGAGCTCGGCAAGATGCGCGCCGAAGGCCGCAAGATCACCATGCTCACCGCCTACGACGCCAGCTTTGCGGCCATGATGGATCGCACCGGCGTCGACACCGTGCTCATCGGCGACTCGCTCGGCAACGTCATCCAGGGCCACAAGTCCACGCTGCCGGTCACGCTGGAGCAGATGGCTTATCACACCGAATGCGTCGCCCGCGGCAGCAAGCGCGCCTTCATCATTGCCGACATGCCCTTCGGCAGCTATCAGGAAGGCCCGGTGCAGGCCATGCGCAACGCCGCCAAGCTGATGGAAGCCGGCGCGCAGATGGTGAAGCTGGAAGGCGGCGAATACATGGCCGAGACCGTGCACTTCCTCGTCGAGCGCGGCATCCCGGTGTGCGCTCACGTCGGCCTCACGCCGCAGTCGGTCAACCAACTCGGCGGCTACCGCGTGCAGGGCCGCGACGAGACCGGCGCGGCCAAGATGAAGGCCGACGCGCTGACGCTGGAACAAGCCGGCGCCGCCATGATCGTGCTGGAACTGGTGCCCTCCACCCTCGCCGCCGAGATCACCGCCAGCCTCAGCACCATGGCCACCATCGGCATCGGCGCCGGCCCGGATTGCGACGGTCAGGTGCTGGTGCTGTACGACATGCTCGGCATCTTCCCGGGCAAGCCCGCGCGCTTCGTCAAGAACTACATGGAAGGCGCCGCCAGCATCGAAGAGGCGATTGCCACCTACGTGCGCGAAGTGCGCGAAGGCACCTTCCCCACCCCGGCGCACGGCTACTGACATGCAGATCCTGGAAAGCATCGAGGCCTGCCGCACGGCACGCCGCAGCGCCGGTCGCGTGGCCTTCGTGCCCACCAAGGGCAACCTGCACGAAGGCCACAACCCGCTGATTCGCGAAGCCCGCGAACATGCCGACACGGTGGTCGCCAGCATCTTCGTCAACCGCCTGCAGTTCGGTCAGGGCGAAGATTTCGGCCGCTACCCGCGCACCTTCGAGGCCGACTGCGAGAAGCTTGCCGCCGCCGGCGTCGACCTGCTGTTCGCGCCGGACGAAACGGTGATGTACCCGGCGCCGCAGCAGTACCACGTCGACCCCGCGCCGGCCCACGTCGGCATCCTCGAAGGCGAGTTCCGCCCCGGCCATTTCCGTGGCGTCGCTACCGTGGTGCTCAAGCTCTTCTCCATCGTGCAGCCCGACGTCGCGCTGTTCGGCAAGAAGGACTACCAGCAGCTCATGGTGCTGTCGAACATGGTGCGCGAGTTCGCCCTGCCCATCGAAATCGTGCGCGGCGACACCGTGCGCGCCGACGACGGCCTCGCCCTGTCCTCGCGCAACGGCTACCTCAGCCCCGCCGAGCGCGCCGAAGCGCCGCGTCTGTACCGCGAACTCTCCGCCATCCGCGACGCCGTGCTGGCCGGCAACCACGACTTCCTGCACCTCGAAACCGTCGCCATGCAGCGCCTCGCCGAACACGGCTGGCAGCCCGACTACATCAGCGTCCGCCGCCAGGCCGACCTGCAGCCGCCCGCCAGCGAATCCGACCCGCTGGTCATCGTGGCCGCTGCAAAGCTAGGTACCACACGGCTCATCGACAACCTCGAAATCTGATCCGGCCGGACTGATCACAGGCCCCTTCGAAACCTGATGCCCTTGTGCTATTCGGCAGCCGGATGAACTGACGCACTCTTGATCGGTCAATGTCGCGGCGTTGCATCAAGCTCATCCGTGATACGCGGCGATACTGAATCCGGCTGAATGCCGGCGTCAGCCATGCTCTCAAGCAACCCGCAGATCCGGCCGTAAAACAATAACAACAAGTAGCCAACCGCTACCAGCAGGGAATCCAGATGCTCAGTATTTTCCGAGGGAACTCGTCGTCCGACATTCTTGCCGCCATCGAGCAGACGCAAGGGGTCATCGAGTTCGAGTTGGACGGCACCATCATCCGCGCCAACAGCAACTTCCTCAGCCTGATGGGCTATACACACGATGAAGTGCGCGGCCGTCATCACCGGATGTTCGTCAGCGAAGAGGACGCCAACAGCCCCGAATACCGGGACTTCTGGCTTGCGCTGCGTGAGGGGCATCCCCAGACGGCGGAATTTCGCCGCCTGGATAAGCAGCGCCGGCCTGTCTGGATCCAGGCCACTTATACGCCGATCCGCCGCGGCGGGCGTGTGACGCGTGTCATCAAGTTCGCGACGGACATCACCAAACAGGTCAATGCGCGCGCAGACATCGAATCGCAGATCGCGGCGATCAATCGTGCGCAGGGGGTCATCGAGTTCTCACCGGACGCCACGATCCTGCACGCCAACGACAACTTTCTGAACTTGATGGGCTACTCGCTGGGCGAAGTCCAGGGCCGCAAACACAGCATGTTCGTCGCCGAAGACGAGGCACGATCTAGCGCTTATGCCCAGTTCTGGGAGCGCTTACGCGCCGGTGAATACCAGACGGCCGAGTATCGCCGGTTGGCAAAAGGCGGCCGGGCGGTATGGATTCACGCCACCTACAACCCTATTGTCGACCCCGACGGGCGGGTGGTGAAGGTCATCAAGTTTGCCAGCGACATCACCGCCGAAGTCGCTCGCAAGAACGAATTCGAAGTTCTTTCGCTGGTCGCCAACGAAACCGACAACGCCATCATCATCAGCGATGCCAACGGACTTGTGCAGTACGTCAACCGGGGTTTCACCAAGCTGACCGGCTACACCCTGGACGAAGTACGCGACAAGAAACCGGGTGAGATCCTCCAGGGGCCAGCGACCGACGCAGACACCATTACCCGCATCCGCACTTGCCTGCACAACCGCCAGCCTTTCTACGACGAAATCCTGAATTACAGCAAGGACGGCACGCCCTATTGGATCTCGATGGCAATCAACCCCGTCTTCGGGCAGGACGGCAAGCTGAAGCACTTCATCTCGATCCAGGCCAACATCACCCAGACCAAGGAGCTCTCGCTGGAGGCCGAGCGACGTTTTGCCGCGATCAGCGTCAGCAACGGTGTCGCCGAATTCGATACCAATGGCCGCATGGTCCGCGCCAACCGCTACATCCTTGAGTGCCTCGGATTCCCGAACGAAACACAGTTGCTCACGCGGTCGGACAGCCTGAACGCACTGATCGGTGACAAGCACCGCCAGGCCTTGCTTGGCGGCGAACAGATCGTCACCGAGTTTTCAATGCCGGCCGAAAACGGACGACCACATCAGTTCAAGGGGACCTTCTGCCCCATCACAGACTCGGAAGGACGTATCCGTCTGATCGTGGTGTACTGCACCGACGAGCAAAGCAAACATGAAGCAGCGCAGGTGACGGACCGCGAGATGAGTCTGGTTCAGGAATCGAGCCGCAAGGTCGCCGCCATCATCGGCAGCATCAACGACATCACCGAAAAAACCAACCTGCTGGCCCTGAACGCCGCAATCGAGGCAGCTCGAGCCGGCGAGAGCGGTCGTGGCTTCGCCGTCGTCGCTGACGAGGTGCGCAAACTGGCACAGCAGTCGTCGACCTCAGCACAGCAGATCAACACCCTCATCGGTGAGAGCAGCAATCGTATTGACCGTCTGAGCGCCTCGCTAAAGAACCTGCGGGACGTATAAGGCGCCGCGTCCAGCGGCTGTCGGCCTGCTGCCTTGCAAACTCGGGCAACAGACACAGCGCCCCATCGCCCACCTCAGGCCGCGCGGTAGTAGCGCTCCAGCCAGTGCGCATACGGCGCGGGCAGCACCCAGGTGGGCTTGTCGACCTTCAGTTCGCGCGCCGCCTGCATGGGCCAGTGCGGGTTGGCGAGCAGGGCGCGGCCGATCATGACGAGGTCCATCTGGCCGTCGGCCACCACGCGTTCTGCATCCGCCACCACGTCGATGCCCCACGACGAAGCCACCGGCAGGGCAGCTTCGCGGCGCACGCGCTCGGCGATCGGTGCGAGGAAGGCCGGGCCCCAGGGGATCGCCGCCGTCGGGGTGGAGAAGCCCACACTAACGTTGAGCATATCCAGCCCGCCCGCCTTCATCTGGCGCACCAGTTCGATGGAGTCAGCCAGCGTCTGTTCGTCGCGGCCGTCGAACTCGATCACGCCGAAGCGTGCCGTCAGCGGCAGGTTTTCGGGCCACACCTCGCGCACGGCGGCCAGGGTTTCGAGCAGGAAGCGGCTGCGGCCGGCGAGGTCGCCGCCGTACTGGTCGGTGCGCTGGTTGGAATCGACGTTGAAGAAGCTCTGCGCGAGGTAG
>JAJLLM010000015.1:0-9166 GCA_033837965.1 Pseudazoarcus pumilus | reverse complement strand
CCGATCCCGGGGGCGGTGCATTACGTGCGCACCGTTTCCGATACGCGCGGAGAGCAGCGCTGATGAAGGTGTTTGCCGCTGCGCTGAGCATTGCGCTGACGGCCGCCCAGCCCGCGCTGGCCGGCACCGCAGGAGATCCCTTGTCGTGGCTGGGGCGCATTGCCTCGGCGGCCGGCGAGCTGAACTACTCCGGCACCTTCATCTATCAGTCCGGGCCGATCGCCGAAACCTCGCGCATCACCCACGTGGTGGATGCCAGCGGGGAACACGAGCGCCTCGAAGTGCTCGATGGCAGTCCGCGTCAGGTGATCCGCAGCAATGACGAGGTGTGGTGTGTCTTCCCCGAGAAGAAGACCGTCATCTCGGACCGTTCGCGCAACCAGCGCTCCTTCCCGGCGCGACTCCCGACTGCGCTGAACCGCGTGACCGAGAGCTATCGTGTCAGCAAGGGACAGGTTTCGCGCGTGGCCGGTTTCGACGCGCAACTGATCGTACTCGAGCCGCGTGACGACCTGCGCTACGGTCACATGCTGTGGGCCGACGTGAAGTCCGGCCTGCTGCTCAAGGCGCGCATGGTCGACGAGTCCGGTGCGGCCATCGAGCAGTTCATGTTCAGCGACGTGCGCATCGGCGAGAGCGTGAAGGCCGATACCACGCGCCCGTCGTTTGCCGGCGAAGCCGGCTGGAACGTTGTTTCCGCCCACGGTTCGAGCATCGAGGTTGGCGACAGCGGCTGGCGGCTGATGCGCCCGCTGCCGGGCTATGTGCTCGAGTCGGTGATGCGGCGTCCGCTCGGACGCGAGCAGCGTGACGTCCTGCACATGGTGTTCAGCGACGGCTTGGCATCCATTTCCGTGTTTGTCGAGCCACTCGGTCAGACGGCTGCGGGGGCGACTGGTCCGGTTTCCAGCGGCGCCATCAACATCTACCGGCGGGAAGTTTCCGGCCATCTGCTGACAGCGTTGGGAGAAGTCCCCATGCGTGCCCTGCAGGGGCTGGGCGAGGCCATGGAGATGGCCCCGAAATGATCGAGGCGCGCGCGGTCGTGGTCGGTGTGGCCGACGGCCAGGCGCGCGTGCGGGTCATCGATCGCCAGGAGGGTTGTGGTCGTTGCGATGAGCCGGGCGGCTGTCGCTCGGTCAAGCTGGCCTACGCCGTGAAGCCTCCGGTTTCCGAGTTCTCGCTGCCCGATACGCTGGGTGTGTCCGTTGGCGAGGAAGTCGCGCTGCGGCTTCACGACGGCGCGTCCCTGCGTGGTGCGCTGGTGAGTTACGGCATCGGGGCGGTGGCGCTGATTGTCGGTGGCGGTCTGGGCCAGCTTCTCGGGGGGAGCGACGGCTGGGCCGTTGCGGGTGCCCTGATCGGCTTGCTGGTTGCCTTCGTGTTCAATCGTCTGTTGCACCGCAGTCGTCGCTGGCGTGGCGCGCTGCGGGTTGAAATGTCCCGCCCGGGCGCCGTGTGCGCGCACGATTTCGGTGAAGCTTGATGAAGATGTTGCGGGTCTGCCTGCGTTCCCTCGTGGCGCTGCTGTGCGCTGCCTTTCTGGTCACTGCCGCGGCTGGCGCCAACCTCCCGGACTTCTCGGCCATCGTCGATTCCCAGGGCGCCGCCGTGGTCAATATCAGTACCACCCAGGCGCCTGACACTGCCCTGTCGGCATTGCCCGCGCTGCCCGGCATGGAAGGCAGCGAGGAGTGGATGGATCTGCTCCGCCGCTTCCTGCCGCAGCTTCCCGACATGCCCGATGATGACAGCCGATCACTCGGGTCGGGCTTCATCATCAGCCACGACGGCTACATCCTGACCAACGCGCATGTGGTGGCCGGTGCCGAGGAAATCATCGTCCGCCTGAGCGACAAGCGCGAGTTCAACGCCACCGTGGTGGGAGCCGATCCGCGCAGCGATGTGGCGGTGATCCGCATCGAGGCCAGGCAACTCCCGGTGGTGCGGCTGGGCAATCCGGGGCGCCTCAAGGTCGGCGAATGGGTGCTCGCCATCGGCTCGCCCTTCGGCTTTGATCATAGCGTCACCGCCGGCATCGTCAGCGCCAAGGGGCGCGCGCTGCCGGACGAGAACTTCGTGCCCTTCATCCAGACCGACGTGGCGATCAACCCCGGCAATTCCGGCGGGCCGCTGTTCAACCTGCGCGGTGAAGTGGTCGGCATCAATTCGCAGATCTACAGCGAGACGGGCGGTTTCATGGGCCTGTCCTTCGCCATCCCCATCGACGTCGCGATGAACGTGTACCAGCAGTTGCGCAAGGACGGGCGCGTGCGCCGCGGACGCATCGGCGTGGCGGTGCAGGAAGTCACGCGCGCGCTGGCGGAGAGCTTCGGCCTGGCTTCAGTGGATGGCGCGCTGGTCAGCTCGGTCGAGCCGGGTGGGCCGGCGGAGCGCGCCGGGGTGAAGGTCGGCGACGTGATTCTCAGTGTCGACGGCCGCCCCGTGCCGGGTTCGACGGCATTGCCGTTGATCATCGCGGAGCGTCGCCCGGGTGCCGTGGCCACGCTGGGGCTGATTCGCGATGGCAAGTCGATGGAACTGCGTGTCACGGTGGGCGAGTGGAGCGACACCGGGGCGCCGGCCGCGAAGAAACCGGCGGCGGCGGGCGCCGGTCGTCTGGGGCTGGTGCTGTCGGAGCCCACTGCGGAGCAGCGTCGCGAACAAGGCATCACCCAGGGGCTGCTGATCGCTGCCGTGCATGGGCCGGC
Organism: Pseudazoarcus pumilus; assembly: GCA_033837965.1. Lineage (GTDB taxonomy): Bacteria > Pseudomonadota > Gammaproteobacteria > Burkholderiales > Rhodocyclaceae > Pseudazoarcus > Pseudazoarcus pumilus_A. The sequence goes on along the minus strand of JAJLLM010000015.1, from coordinate 6,455 downwards.
TGCGCGTTCGGAACTGCAGGTCGGCGACATCGTGCTTGCGGTGGTGAGCGGTGGTCGGCAGACGCGGCTGGAGTCGGTTGCGCAGTTCGAGCAGATCGTTGCCGGTCTGAGCGAAGGGCAGGCGCTGACGGTGCTGGTGGCGCGCGGCTCGGGCACCTCCTTCGTCAGTCTGCGGGCAGGCAAGTGAGCAAGCGCGAGTTCACGGTGCTCAGCCGTGAGTGGTGCCATCTGTGCCACGATCTGGTAGCCGCGCTGGAGCCGCTGGCGGCCGAACTGGGCTGGTCGGTGCATGTGCTGGATGTGGATGCCGACCCGGCCCTGGAAGCGCGCTGGGACGAGCTGGTCCCGGTGGTGCTCGCCGGTGAGCGCGAACTGTGTCATTACCATCTCGATGAAGCGGCGATCCGTGCTCATGCGCGTGATTTCGGCTAGAATCCGGCGTCCGGTCGTCCAACCGCAACGGGTGCGTTAGGCACCCTTTTTTATTGACCCATGCAGCATATCCGCAACTTTTCGATCATCGCCCACATCGATCACGGCAAATCCACGCTGGCTGATCGCCTGATCCAGTTCTGCGGCGGTCTGTCCGACCGCGAGATGGAGGAGCAGGTGCTCGACTCCATGGACCTTGAACGTGAGCGCGGCATCACCATCAAGGCCCAGACCGCGGCGCTGCACTACAAGGCGCGCGACGGCAAGGTCTACAACCTGAACCTCATCGACACACCGGGGCACGTGGACTTCTCCTACGAAGTCAGCCGTTCGCTGTCCGCCTGTGAGGGCGCGCTGCTGGTGGTCGACGCCTCGCAGGGGGTCGAGGCGCAGACTGTGGCCAACTGCTACACCGCCATCGAACTGGGCGTCGAAGTGGTGCCGGTGCTCAACAAGATCGACCTGCCGGCCGCCGACCCCGAGAACGCACGCGGCGAGATTGAGGACGTCATCGGTGTCGATGCCTCCGAGGCAATCCTGTGCTCGGCCAAGACCGGGGTCGGCATCGAGGAAGTGCTCGAAGCCGTGATTGCGCGCATGCCGGCGCCGGTGGGCGACCCCGAGGCGCCGCTGAAGGCGCTGATCATCGATTCGTGGTTCGACAACTATGTCGGCGTGGTGATGCTGGTACGCGTCATCGACGGCGTGCTGCGTCCCAAGGACCGCATCCTGCTGATGTCGACCGGAGCGCAGTATCCGTGTGACCAGGTCGGTGTGTTCACGCCGAATTCGGTCGGGCGCGAACAGCTCTCGGCGGGCGAGGTGGGTTTCGTCATCGCCGGCATCAAGGAGCTGGCTGCCGCCAAGGTCGGTGACACCATCACCGTGGCCAGTCGCCCGGCGCCGCAGCCGCTGCCCGGCTTCAAGGAGATCAAGCCGCAGGTCTTCGCCGGCCTGTATCCGGTGGAATCCTCCGAGTACGACCAGTTGCGCGACTCGCTCGAGAAGCTGCGCCTGAACGACGCCGCGCTGCAGTACGAGCCGGAAGTGTCGCAGGCGCTGGGCTTCGGCTTCCGCTGCGGCTTCCTCGGCCTGCTGCACATGGACATCGTGCAGGAGCGCCTGGAGCGCGAGTTCGACATGGATCTCATCACCACGGCGCCCACCGTGGTGTACGAGGTGGTGCTCAACAACGGCGAGATCATCCATGTCGAGAACCCCTCCAAACTGCCGGAAGTGGGCAAGTACGCCGAGATCCGCGAGCCCATCATCACCGCCACCATCTTCCTGCCGCAGGACTATGTCGGCCCGGTCATCACGCTGTGCAACCAGAAGCGCGGCGTGCAGGTGGACATGCGCTACCACGGCCGCCAGGTGCAGCTGATTTACGACATGCCGATGAACGAAGTGGTGATGGACTTCTTCGACCGGCTCAAATCCGTTTCGCGCGGCTACGCCTCGCTCGACTACGAGTTCAAGGAGTACCGCCCCGCGGATCTGGTCAAACTCGACCTGATGGTGGGCGGCGAGAAGGTCGATGCGCTGTCGGTCATCGTGCACCGTGCCAGCGCGCAGTACCGTGGCCGCGAGCTGGCGACCAAGCTGCGCGGCCTGATTCCGCGCCAGATGTTCGACGTGGCGGTGCAGGCGGCGATCGGCTCCAACATCATTGCGCGCGAAACCATCAAGGCGCTGCGCAAGAACGTGCTGGCCAAGTGCTACGGCGGCGACATCACGCGCAAGAAGAAGCTGCTGGAGAAGCAGAAGGAAGGCAAGAAACGCATGAAGCAGGTCGGCAACGTGGAGATTCCGCAGGAAGCCTTCCTCGCCGTGCTGCGTACCGACGAGGGCAAATGAGCGCACGCCCGGGCGTGTCTGCCGGTTTCACCTGCTGATGGAGTTGCCGTGAATTTTGCATTGATCCTGTTCGTGTTGCTCCTGCTCTCGGGCGCGCTGTGGGCCTTTGACCGTTTTCATGCGCGCAAGCAGCGCGCGCAGGGCGAGCCCAACCCGTGGTGGGTGGAGTATGGCGCGAGCTTCTTCCCGGTCATCCTGATCGTGTTCACGCTGCGCTCGTTCATCGTCGAACCGTTCAAGATTCCGTCCGGCTCGATGATCCCGACACTGCTGGTGGGAGATTTCATCCTGGTGAACAAGTTCACCTACGGTATCCGCCTGCCCATCATCAACAAGAAGATCATCCCGCTGGGTGAGCCCGAGCGCGGTGACGTGATGGTGTTCCGCTGGCCGCGCGACCCCTCGCTCGACTACATCAAGCGTGTGGTCGGCCTGCCCGGCGACCGCATCGAATACATCGACAAGCGCCTGACCATCAACGGCGAGGAAGTGCCGATGGCCCCGGCCGGCGATTACCTGCATCCCGAGCGCATGTATTTCTCGCCGATGTTCGAGGAGAAGCTCGGTGAGCGGGAGCACGCCGTGCTGATCGAGCGCGACGTGCCGCCCTATGTCAGCAGGGTGGCTGACTTCCCGTACCGCGACCGCTGTACCTATACTACGGCCGGGGTGCGTTGCACGGTTCCGGAAGGCCACTACTTCATGATGGGTGACAACCGGGACGGCAGCAGCGACAGTCGTGAGTGGGGCTTCGTGCCCGAAGAGAACATCGTCGGACGCGCCTTCTTCATCTGGTTCAACTTCGGCGACATGAAGCGCATAGGAGGATTTCACTGATGTCGATGAACAGACCCGCTTCGCGACGTGCCCAGGCAGGCGTGTCGCTGATCAGCACCTTGATCATCGGTTGCCTCCTTGCCTTCGTGCTGTTCATCGGTTTCCGCTGCATTCCGGTCTTCAATGAGTACTTCGCGCTGCAGCGCGTGGTACGCGTGGTGGCTGCCGAGGCCACCGCCGGCGCGACGCCGTCCGACGTGCGCCGCAGTTTTGAGCGCTTCGCCTACACCGACGACATCGTCAGTGTGCGGGGTTCGGATCTGCGCATCACCCGCACGGGGGGTGTGGCCGTGGTCGAAACCGCTTACGAACGCAAGGTGCCGATCGCCGGCAACGTCAGCCTGTTGTTCGAGTTCTACGTCAGTTCGAGCCGCTGAGTGCGTCCCGAGCTTGGCCGGCTCCAGCGCAAGCTGGGGCATGATTTTTCCGATGGGGCGTTGCTTGAAGAGGCGCTCACGCACCGCAGTTTCGGCCTGCCCAACAATGAGCGGCTGGAGTTCCTCGGCGACAGCGTGCTGAATTGCGTCATCTCGATTGCCTTGTGCGCGCGCTTCGGCGACCTGCGCGAGGGCGAGCTGTCGCGCCTGCGCGCGTCGCTGGTGCGTCAGGAAGGGCTGCATCGCGTGGCGCTGGAGCTTGAACTGGGCGAGGCCCTGAGACTGGGCGAGGGCGAGATGAAGAGCGGCGGTTTCCGCCGTCCGTCGATCCTCGCCGACGCGCTGGAGGCCGTCTTCGCCGCGGTGTATCTGGATGCCGGTTTCGACGCGGCACGTCGTGTCATCGACCAGCTCTACGCGCCGGCCATTGCCGCGATTGATCCGGCGATTGCCCTGAAGGATCCCAAGACTGCCTTGCAGGAATGGTTGCAGGCGCGCAAGCTGGCCTTGCCGGTGTACGAAACCGTGCGTGTGCTGGGTGAGGCCCACTCGCAGGAGTTCGAAGTACGCTGTGCCGTGGCGGCACTGGACGTTGCGGAGAACGGCCGCGGCAGCAGCCGACGCGCGGCGGAGCAACAGGCGGCCGAGCGTACGCTGGCCGCGCTGAGGGAACGATGAGTCAATCAAATCAGGAATCCATGCCGTTCCGCACCGGCTTTGTCGCCATCGTCGGACGCCCCAATGTGGGCAAGTCCACGCTGTTGAACCGCCTCATCGGCCAGAAGATCAGCATCGTCTCGCGCAAGGCGCAGACTACGCGCCACCGTGTTACCGGCATCCGCACGGACGAACACGCGCAGTTCGTGTTCGTCGACACCCCGGGTTTCCAGACGCGCCACCGCAACGCACTCAATCGCACCATGAACCGCAGCGTCACCCAGGCGCTGGCGGATGTGGATGTGGTGTTCTTCGTCATCGAAGCCGGCCGTTTCGGCGAGGACGACCGCAAGGTGCTGGAACTGCTGCCCGAAAACGGACAAGTGGTGCTGGTCATCAACAAGGTCGATCGTCTGGCGGACAAGACCCGTCTGCTGCCCTTCATCCAGCAGATGAGCGAGGCGCGTGATTTCACCGCCATCGTGCCCTTGTCGGCGGAGAAGGGGGCCAACGTCGACAGTCTCGTCTCGGTCACGCAGAAGCTGCTGCCCGAAGGCGCGCCGGTGTTCGAGGAGGACGACATCACCGACCGCAGCGAGCGTTTCCTCGCCTCCGAGTTCCTGCGCGAGAAGCTGTTCCGCCTGCTCGGTGACGAGCTGCCCTACGGCATCGCCGTGGAGATCGAGAAATTCGAGACCGAGGGCAATTTGCGCCGCATCTTCGCCGCGGTCGTGGTTGACCGCGACAGTCACAAGGGCATGGTCATCGGCAAGGGGGGTGAGCAACTCAAACGCATCTCCTCGGAAGCGCGCGTCGAGCTGGAGAAACTCTTCGACGGCCCGGTCTATCTCGAAGTGTGGGTCAAGGTGAAGAGCGGCTGGGCCGACGACGAGCGTGCCCTCAAGAGCCTCGGCTACGAATAGTCGCCGGGTGCGCCCGTGAGTCCCAAGCAACGCGTCGACCAGCAGCCCGCTTTCGTCCTGCATGCCCGTCCGTGGCGTGAAACCAGTCTGGTGGTGGAGTTGCTGACGCGCGATCACGGTCGCGTGGCGGTCGTCGCCAAGGGCGCGCGCCGCCCGTTGTCAGCCCTGCGCAGCGTGCTGATGGGCTTTCAGCCCTTGCTGGCGGACTGGTCCGGCAGCGGCGAGGTGAAGACGCTGATCCGCGCCGAGCGCGACGGCTTCCAGCGCCTTCTCGAAGGCCGCGCCTTGCTCTGCGGCTACTACCTGAATGAGCTGGTGGTGCATCTGTCTGCACGCGAGGATCCGCATCCCGGAGTGTTCGAGGCCTATGTGGCGGCGGTCGCCGCGCTGGCCGGCAACCCGGAGCCGGCGCCGGTGTTGCGCCGTTTCGAACTCGCACTGTTGCGCGAACTCGGCTACGGCGTTGAGCTGGAGCACGAAGCCGGTGGCGGTGCGCCGGTCGAGGCCGGCACCCGCTACGCCTATATAATCGAACGCGGTCCGGTGCGCGGCGGGGAAGGCGGCGTGCCGGTGACCGGCCGGACCCTGCTGGCGCTGGGGCAGGAGGACTTCTCCGACACCCGCACCCTGAGCGAAGCCAAGGCGCTGCTGCGCATGCTGATCAACCATCATCTGGGCGGACGCGACCTGCAATCGCGCCGCGTATTCAAGGAGTTGCAGGAGCTGTGATCGAACTCGGCGTCAACATCGACCACGTCGCGACCTTGCGTCAGGCGCGCCGCACCTGGGAGCCGGACCCGCAGTGGGCCGCCGTCGAGGCCCATCTGGGCGGGGCGGATGGCATCACCGTGCATCTGCGCGAGGACCGCCGCCACATCCAGGACGCCGACGTGCGCCGGCTGGCCGAACTCACCCAGATCAAGCTCAATCTGGAGATGGCGGCCACCGATGCGATGGTCGGCTTCGCCTGCGAGCTCAAACCGCACATGGCCATGCTGGTGCCGGAAGGGCGGCAGGAAGTGACGACCGAGGGTGGGCTGGATGTGCTCGCCGACGAATCCCGCCTGCGTGACGTGGTGGCGCGCCTGGCCGAGGCCGGGATCGTCACCAGCGTGTTCATCGACGCCATCCCCGAGCAGATTGAGGCGGCCGCGCGCATCGGCGCCAGGGTATGCGAGGTGCACACTGGCCCCTACGCCCACACCTTTCACGATGCTGGGCGTGACGCCGAATCGCCGGCGGTACTGGCGGAGCTGGCAAAACTGCGTGCCGCCGGTGAGGCCGTCCGCGCGCTGGGCATGCGCTTCAACGCCGGTCATGCGCTGAACTACTACAACGTGCAGCCGGTGGCGCGTCTGGCCGGCGTGCGCGA
>JAJLLM010000014.1:0-12076 GCA_033837965.1 Pseudazoarcus pumilus | reverse complement strand
CTCATGGGCATGGCGGAATCTCCGGTCAGCGGCGTACGCCGGGCAGCATGAAGCGGCGCTCCAGCCAGCGCGCGGCGAGCACCACTACCGACACCATGGCCAGATACACGAAACCGGCAGCGACGTAAGCCTTGAAGTATTCGAAGCTGCGCGTGGCCAGCTCCTGCACCTGGGCGAAGAACTCGGTGTACTGGATCAGGAAGGCCACCGAGCTGTCCTTGAGGTTGAGGATGGCCTGGTTGGTGAGCCCCGGAATGGCCAGCCGCAGCGCCTGCGGCAGCGTGATCAGGCGGAACACCTGCAGGCCGGAGAAGCCCTGCGCGCGGGCGGCTTCCAGCTCCGCCTGATCCAGCCCGTTGTAGGCCGTCATCAGGTAGCGCGCGTTGTAGGCGGCGACGTTCATCGTGAAGCCGATCACCGCCACCGTGAACGGCGACAGGCGCAGCCCCCACTGCGGCAGGCCGTAGTACATCAGGAACAGCAGCACGATCAGCGGGGTGCCGATGAAGAACGATATGTAGGCGTTGGTCAGGCGGCGCACCACGCCGCGCTCGCTCAGACTGAGGTAGAACACCACCACGCCCCACAGCAGGCCGGTGACGGTGATCGTCGCGGCGAGCAGCAGCGTCGCGCCCAGGCCGTCGAGAATCTGCGGCCAGTAGTCGAGCACCTCGTCGATGAAGAAGGACCAGTCGCCCATCAGCTGCGGCGCTCGCGCGAGAAGAAGGCACGGATGCGCGGATCGTCGTGTTCGTCGAACAACTCGCCGGCCACGCCCTCGGCACGCACCATGCCTTCGTCGAGAAAGACCACGTTGCCCTCGATGGCGCGCGCCAGTTCCACGTCGTGCGTGACGCACAGCATGGTCACGTTGTCGGCGCACAACTGGTCGATGACGCCGACGATCTCGCGCGACATCAACGGGTCAAGCGCCGAGGTGGGCTCGTCGAAGAACAGCACCGCCGGGTCCATGGCCAGCGCGCGCGCGATTGCCACGCGCTGCTTCTGCCCGCCGGAGAGCTGCGACGGATACTTGGCAGCGTGCTCGGCCATGTTCATGCGCGCCAGTTCCGCCATGGCTTTCTCGATGGCATCCGCCCGGCTCATGCCACGCAGCTTGCGCAGGCCCAGCGTGACATTGTCGAGCGCGCTCAAATGACGGTACAGCGCGAAGTGCTGGAACACGAAGCCGATGCGCTGGCGCAGCAGGCGTACGTCGGTATCGGGCCGCGTAACGTCCTCGCCACGGAAGATCACCTGCCCTTCGCAGGGATCGACCAGCCGGTTCAGACAGCGCAGCAGCGTGGACTTGCCGCAGCCCGACGGCCCCATGACCATCTTGATCTGCCCCTCGGGCAGTTCGAGATTCACGCCGTTGAGCACCGGCTTGTCGTCGAAGCGCTTGATCAGGCCGCGCACTTCGAGCAGCACGGTGTTTTCGGGGGCTTGCGTCATGCTTCAGTCACGGTGAAAGCCGGGGATGGCATAGCGGCGTTCGACCGTGCGCACGCCGGCCAGCATCAGCTTGTAGATGGCGAAATACAGCAGACCGATGGCCAGATAGATCTCGACCCCGCGCAGCGTCGTCGAGGCCAGCACCATGGCGTGTTTCATGATCTCGGGAATGCCCACCGTGTAGGCAAACGGCGAGTATTTGAGCACCGTCGTGAACTCGTTGATCATGCCCGGGACGGCAAAGCGCAGCATCTGCGGCAGTTCGATGGAAACGAGGATCTGCCAGCGGCTCATGCCCATGGCCTCGGCCGCGACGATCTCGTTGGCGTCGACCGACTCCAGCGCACCGCGGAAGACCTCGGCCAGATAGGCCCCGGCGATCAGCCCGAGGCTCAGCATCATCGACACCAGCGGCGGCACGGACAGCCCCATCGCCGGCAGGCCGAAGAACACCATGAACAGCAGCACCAGCACCGGAATGCCGCGGAACACGTAGGTGAACACCGACAGCACGGCGTCCAGCGGCCCGATGTGGAGGCGCGTGAGCATCGCCACCGCAAGCCCGACGACGAGCCCGGTGGCGATGCACGAGAAGGTGACGATTACGGTGTAGCCCGCGCCGGCGGCGAGCAGCGTGAGGATGTCGAGAAAACTCATGCGCCGGCGCCCTGCGGGCTCAGTTCATCCACTTGTCGATGATCTTCTGGATGCCCTCTTGACCCAGTTCGTCCAGATACTTGTCGAAGTCCGCGCGCAGTGCCGAACCTTTCGGGAAGGCGAATCCGAAGCGGTCGAAGCCGGAGAACACGTAGGCGTCCTGGATCGGCATGCTCTTGCGATACACCGAGGCCACCGTGCCGTCGAGGAAGGCCAGATCGAGGTTGCCGTTGCGCAGGTCGGCCAGCACCTCGTTGTAGGTCGGATACAGCTTGACCTTGTCGAGCGAATACAGGCCCTTGGGCTCGAGATCCCGCTTGATGAAGTCGGTGTAGGCCATGCCGCGCGGATAGCCCACGGAATATTTCTTGAGCTGGTCGAGGTCATTCATGAACTCGATGTTGCGGTCCTTCATGCTCACCAGGTTCCAGGTGTTTTCCATGTAGGGCTTGGAGAAGTCCATCACACGCTGGCGCTGCTCGGTGATCGAGATGCCGGAAAACGCCACGTCAGCCTGCTTGCTGACCACCGCGCCGAGCATACCCTGCCAGTCGTAGGCCGTAATCTGCAGCGTGCAGCCGCGCGCCTTGCAGTAGCCCTCGAAGATGTCCAGGTCGAGACCCATGGTCTTGCCGCCTTCTTCATACAGGTTGGGCGGCGAGGCAGGCGAGACGGCGACCTTGACGACCTGTTGCGCGGATGCGCTGCCGGCAAAGGCCAGCAGCGTGGAAAACAGCACGACGGCAAATCGGTTCATGACGATGCTCCTGATGGGTTGAACGAGGCGTGCAGCGGGTGCCGGGGCAACAAGGCTCACATGCTAACGTTTTTTCGGAAGGCTGCGCCGGCACGCGAGGGATCGGGCGCCGTGCCGGTTTCGGCATAGATCAGCTTCTCCTCGACGATCTCCAGTGCGCCGAGCAGGAAGTAATAGGCCTGATGACAGCCCTTGGGAATCCACAGGGCTCGAATCTCGCGTTCGAGTTGCTCGTAGTCCTGACGGAAGCCCGGCAGTTCGTCGGCGGACCGATGATGCTCGATGGCCGCCGTGAGCTTGAAGATTTCGGCGTACTTGTAGCTCGCCGCGATGTCGAAGGCCGTCTTGCGATAGCGCGGCAACATGCGCAGCAGCGGATAGAGCACCGCAATCAGCGCCAGGATGGCGAACCACGCGCGGTCAAAGAAGCTCGCCACCCAGAAGGCGGTGTAGCTCTCCAGCGCCGGCGGGCCGTGCTGCAGGTAACGCTCGGCCACCTCGCTGCGCGGGATGTTGTGCTCGGTGAACGCCGGGAATCCGCCCGGGCGCCGGAAATAGGCCGCATCGCCGGTGAAGAAATCCGAGGTGGCGCGCATGAACAGATACTGCAGCGCCGGATGCAGGCCCTCGCGCGCGAGCACGGTGGTGGTGGTCGCAACCATGTGCACGTCGTTGCCCGGTCGCGGCGGCGAAAGGTCCAGTCCGCCTTTGGGCAGCACGATGGGCTCCATGTAGTCGATGTGCCGGGTCAGCGCATCGGCCGTCTGGAAGTTCAGGATGCGGACGTCCGGCCGCCCCAGCAAGGCCTGCGCATTGCCCGACTCCATGCCGGCGAGCAGGAACATGCCGTCGATCTCGCCGTTGAGCAGGCTGCGGATGCTCTCGCCGGCGGGCAGCTCATACAGCCGGATACGGGTGCGCGACAGCTCCGGCAACACCCCCAGCAAGGCATCGGCGACGGGCCGCGTGCCGCTGCCCTTGAGACCGATGGAAATGCGCTTGCCTTCGAGAAATTCGACGAAGTCCGGCCCGTTGAACACCGGCCCGGTGTAGAAAAACCAAAGCGGCTGATAGCCGATGCTGCCAAGCGAGACGATGCCGGCATCCGACGCAATCGGCAGTCCGCCCTGCGAAAATGCCACGTCCACCTTGCCGTCGCGCAGCGCCTGCAGGTTGTCGGCGGCGCCGCGTGTGGTGAAGTACTCCACCGTCACACCATGCCCGGCGAAGTATTCGCCATAACGCTTGGCAATGGTTTCCAGCGTCGAGTTCGGCTGACCGGAAGCCACCCGCAGCTTGGACGGCGGCACCGGCGAGATCACATACACCGCCATGGCGATGGCCGCGGCAATGGCCAGCACCACGTACCACTGGTAGCGGCAGAACATCAGCAGCGCCAGCAGCTCGTCACGGACGCTCAGCAGGAAGTACTTTTCGACCTTGGGGCTTCGCCGGATCACCGCGGAATCACTCCATCAAGCATTGTCATGAATGGCGCCTGATCATCGCCTGCCTGAGCTGACCCAGCGCCAGGCTGACCGGATAGCAGAACGCGAAGAACATGCACAGGGCGTAAACATAAATCGGAAAGAGGTAAGTCGTGCCGGTGGCTGCAATCACCGTATTGCACTGCCCCACCAGTTCACTGACGCCGACCAGGGAGGCCGTACTCGACGCCAGCAGCGTGATCAGGAAACCGCCCAGCCAGTTCGGGATGAAGAGCAAGGCAGAGCGCTTGCGGCCGGCGCGCCAGTGCAGGATGGAAGTGTGCAGGTTGAGTGCGGTGAAGCCGGTCGGCGAAGCCGACAGGGCAATCGCCGCCTTGAGCCAGTCCGGGACGTTGAGCACCACCTCGCCCAGCGTGAGCTGGTTGGGGATCAGCGTGGCCACGTAGAACAGGAATACCAGGCTCGGCACATTGCGGAAGAAGGACACCAGCGGTCCGACCGCGCGCACTACGCCCGGCACGCTGGACAGCTGCAGCAGAGCCAGCATGGCCCCGAGGGCCGTACCGAACAGCGTCGCCAGCACCGAGATGACGATGTTCCAGTAGAAGCCCTCCAGCAGGAAGGGCGTCCACGTCCACAACACCTCGAAGATGTCGCCGATCATGCCGCCCCCCTCGCCTGCAGACGACGTTCGAAGCGCTCAAACACGTGAATCCAGAACGCCGTCATGAGGTAGAAGACCAGCAGCAGGGCGTTCATCATGAGGAACACGTTGCCTCGGTCGGCCATGATCGCGATGGTCGCGGCGAGCAGCTCGGGCACTGCGATGGCCGAGGCAATCGAAGTGGCCTTGACCAGATTGGTCAGGGTGTTGCGCACACCCACCGAGGCCTCCGCCAGCAACTCGGGAATGAAGGCCGGCGTAAAGCGGAACTCGGGGTGAGTCTCGTGGATGTGGTCGGCCGCGTCGATGAAGGCGAAGGCGATGATCGAGCCGTGATACAGCGCGAGGCAGAAGATGGCCACGAGCACCGGCGACAGGCTGATGCCGTAGCTGCTCCACGCCACCCCGCCCAGCCAGAAGAACACCAGATACATCTGCAGCAGCACCGGCGTCATGCGGCCGAAGTTGCCCAGCGCGCGGATCAGCCCGCTCAGTAGCGGAATACGCGCCGCGATCACTGCCGCTCCGATGAAGGCGAACACCAGGCTGCCGACGATGGTGGCCGCACACAGCAGCAGCGTCCACAGGATGCCGGCCACATAGCGGTCGCGATCGAAGGGGTCGTACACGAAGGAAAAGTCCAGCCCGAAGGTCTCACGCACCCACAAGCCGATGCCCTGCAGACCCCCGACATCCGCCGAGGTCACGAAGGCCGCATTGCGGCAGGCTGCCGGCCACTGACCATCCGCGCCCCGCTCGCACAGCAATGTCCCGTCCACCTCGCGCGCGTTCCAGAGACGGTTGGCCTCCTGCAGGAAGCGATTGGGCTGGATATCCCAGGCCCCCTCCAGCTCGATCAACGTGCCATCGCGATGCCAGGCCGCAACGACATCCCCGATGCTGCGCTCCAGCGCGCTGCCGGCCTCGCCACGCGCAACACTGATGGCCCACGGAATGATCAATGCCGACGGCAGCGGCGCGGTGTAGCCGGTCCAGTCCGGATCCTTCAGGTACTGCTGGATCGCCACATCGGTGTACAGGAAGCCGGCGCACCGCCCGTCGCGCAGCGCCAGCTGGGCATCCCGCACACTGCGGTACATCTGCAGCTTGACGAGATGGCGCTGCATGATCGGCTTGTTGAAGTAACTACCCTGCAGCGCGCACAACTCCACCCCGCGCATGGCCGGCCAGTCATCGAAGAAGACTCCGGGCCGCAGGAACACTCCGACCCCGCCGCCGTAATAGTTGGGCTCGACCACACTCGCCAGCTGACGTCGCTCGGCCGTATCGGCAGCGGTGGCGACGATCACGTCCACCGCGCCCTGCTCCAGCCGCTGGAAACGGTTCTCGGTGCTCACGCCCACCAGGCGCGCCTCGACCCCCAGCGCTGCAGCAAGACGGCGCGCCAGATCGACCTCGAAGCCGATCGGACGTCCGGCACTGTCGAGCATGCCGAAGGGCGGAAAGTCGGTCTTCACCCCGATGCTGATGTAGCCCTGCGCGCGGATGCGCTCCAGTGACGCGTCGGATTCAACGGCCCCCAGCACCCCCACCCAACACAGCAGGACCAGGCCGACCAGTTGCCGCCACGCGCGCATCGCCGGCCGCACCCGCGTCATGCGCCCGGCAGCAGACGCGCGATCTCGCGTACCGCCAGGCGTGCCGCCACCGGAGCCGTAAGCTTGTGCAGATCGACCACCCCGGCTCCGGGCGGCAGGGCAATACGCTCGGAGCATGCCACCAGCTCGCCGGTATCAAAGCCGTCGTCGACCCGGTGCAGGGCGATCACGCAGTACTCGGAACGATCATCAAGCAACTGCTGGAAGGGATTGCCACCCACGTAGCGCGATGGCCAGGCGTCATCCTTGCAGGGATGCAGGTTGAAGAAGCCGAGGCGCGGATAGTCATACAGGCGGGCATCGATCTTCTGGCCGAACGTCGCCATCACGACCACATCCGGCCGCCATTGCTGCTCGAAGACGCGATAGAACTCCGGCGTCTTGACCCGCCCGTTCCACACCGCGATATCGTGCTCCTCGGCCAGACGCGCCACCATCCTGCGCTCGGCCGCGGCATGGGGGTATTGCCAGACACGCTTGCCGGGACTGACGAAGGCCTGATCCGGATCGTCCGTCGCCACGCCAACCAGTTCCAGCCGATCCGCCAGATCGCCGGAAAGCAGTTCATGGAGCACGTGATAACCGCGATAGAAACTCCCGAAGACGGCTACACGCAACACCTCACTCCCCTGTCCGGACAATGCTCACACCGCGCGAAAGCGCGCCAGCGCCGACTTTAAACGTTTTTCATACGTCGCGCGAAGTCCGGGCGGCGCAATAGTACGCACCGCGCAAGACTTCCGGAGGAGAAAACAAAAGAGCCAACCCTTGCGGATTGGCTCTTCTGATTCAGACGGTTTGGTCGGGGCGGCGGGATTCGAACTCGCGACCCCTTGCACCCCATGCAAGTGCGCTACCAGGCTGCGCTACGCCCCGACACAAGCTGCGCATTATAGCAGCCGCGTGAAGCTTTTCCAGCAAGATTGTCAGCTTCGAAGATAGTGCAGGAGATCCTCGATCTCGGCCCGCAGGCTCTTCACGCAGACACGCAATTCCTGGGCCTCGCTCGCCTCTTCCTGCTCATGGATGGCGTTCTCGCCAAGGCGGTTGCGTGCTCCGGAAATCGTGAAGCCCTCGCGGTACAGCAGCTCGCGGATACGCCGGATCAGCAGCACTTCATGATGCTGGTAATAGCGGCGGTTGCCACGCCGCTTCACCGGTTTGAGCTGCGTGAATTCCTGCTCCCAATAACGCAGCACATGCGGTTTCACGCGGCACAGGTCGCTGACCTCGCCGATCGTGAAGTAGCGCTTCGCCGGAATCGGCGGCAGCGGCTCCTGATCGTCCTCAGGCGGCGCGTTCTGCATTGCCGAGTTGCTCCACGGCCGCCTTGAGTTTCTGGCTGGCATGGAAGGTGACGACGCGACGTGCGGAAATGGGGATTTCCTCGCCGGTCTTGGGGTTGCGCCCCGGACGTTGCGGTTTGTCGCGAAGCTGGAAGTTGCCGAAGCCGGACAGCTTCACGGCCTCACCACGCTCCAGCGCCTGACGGATCTCCTCGAAAAAGCCTTCGACCATGTCCTTGGCCTCACGCTTGTTGAGACCCACACGTTCAAAGAGCAATTCGGCCAGTTCGGCCTTGGTCAATGTCGCGCTCATTTTCCTCATCCGCGCAGTCGGGCGCCAAAGGAAGCGTCCGCCTCGCCAACGATGGCGGAGATGGCCGACTCGACTTCCGTATCTTCAAGTGTTCGTTGAGTATCTTGCATCAACACTCTGAAAGCAAGACTCCTTTTGCCTTCCTCCACGCCCTTTCCGGAGTAGACATCAAACAATTCCACGGAGCACACGATGGGCGGTGCAACGCGTTTCATCGCCGCCAGCAGGTCGGCTACCGGGACGTTCTGATCGACCGCCAGTGCGATGTCGCGAGACACCCCCGGGAAGCGCGAGAGCTCCTGATAGGCGGGCACCTGAGCACCCAGCGCGGCGGCCAGATCAAGCTCGAAAACCACCGGCGCAGCGCCGAGATCGTAGGCTTCAGCCCACTGCGGGTGCAGTTCGCCGATCACGCCGACGCTGACTCCATCGATCCGCACTTCGGCAGAACGGCCGGGATGCAACGCCGGGTGAGCAAACGGCAAGAACTCTGCCCGGCGCGGGGCCAGCAGCGCTTCAAGATCGCCCTTGAGATCAAAGAAGTCCGCACGCCGGGTGGCCACACCCCACTGTTCGGCGACTGCCGGACCTGCCGCCAGGGCGGCAATCCGCACGGGCTGACGATAGCCGGCGACCGGACCACCGTCCGGATCGGCGAGAAAGCAACGGCCCAGTTCGAACACACGCACACGCGCCTGCTGACGCTTGAGGTTGTCAGCCAGCGTGGCCACCAGACCCGGAATCAGGCTCGTGCGCATCACGCTCATCTGGCTGGCAATCGGATTGGCCAGCCGCACGGGTGCGGTGTTGCCACACAGTTCGCGTTCCCAGCGCTCCTCGATGAAGGCGTAGTTGATGACTTCCTGGAAGTCGCGCGCTGCCAGCAGACGGCGCAATGACCATGCAGTGCGCTGCGCCTCCGGCTGCGCCAGCATCGGCAGAGGACCCGCAGGAACCTTGGCGGGAATGTTGTCGTAGCCGTGCAGGCGCACGATCTCTTCGATCAGGTCAGCCTCGATCTCGATATCGAAGCGGAAGCTCGGCGGCACCACCGTCAGCACATCTCCGTCGCGCTGCACCGCGAGACGGGCGCGCTCCAGCAGAGCGATCATCGCCGCATCGTCCAGATCAAGCCCGAGCACACGACGCGCACGCTGCAGCCGCATGGTAACGGGCTGGCGCTGTGGCAGATGCGCTTCGGAAACGGCTTCCTGAACCGGACCGGCCTGACCGCCGCACAGATCGAGGATGAGGCGCGTGGCACGCTCGATGGCGCGGCGCGGCAGCTCGAAATCGACGCCACGCTCGAAACGGTGCGAGGCATCGGAGCTGAAGTTGTACTGACGCGCACGGCCGGCAATGGCATCGGGCGCGAAAAATGCGCTTTCGAGGAACAATTCCGTGGTGTCGAGCGTGATGCCGCTCTCCTCCCCGCCCATGATGCCGGCCAGCGCGAGGGGACGTGCCTCATCGGCGATCAAAAGGGTATCGGCGGCCGGGGTCACGGTCTGCTCGTTGAGCAGAAGCAGTTGCTCACCCGCGCGCGGCATGCGCACATGAATGGCGCCGGACAGTTTGGCGTCATCAAAGGCATGCAGCGGCTGGCCGAGCTCCAGCATGACGTAGTTGGTGATGTCGACCAGCACACTGATCGAACGAACCCCGCAGCGCTCCAGGCGCTGCACCATCCACGCCGGCGTGGTGGCACGGGCATTGACGCCGCGCACGACGCGACCGCAATAGCGCGGGCAGGCCTGCGGCGCATCCAGCACGATGGCACGTGTGTCAGAGAGGGTCGCCACAACCGGTTCGGTCTGCGGCAGCGACAGCGGAGCGCCGGTCAGCGCCGCCAGCTCACGTGCAACGCCACTCAGGCTGAGGCAATCGGCGCGGTTGGGCGTGAGCTTGATGGTGAACATGCGGTCATTCAGCGCCAGCACGTCGCGGACATCGGCGCCGACCGCCGCCTCCTCGGGCAGCACCAGCAGGCCGTCGCTCGCCTCTGAAACGCCCAGCTCACGCGCCGAGCAAAGCATGCCGAACGACTCGACGCCACGCAGCTTGGCGGCCTTGATGTCAAAGCCCGGCAGCTTCGCGCCGACACGCGCCAGCGGAGCCTTCATGCCGACGGCAGCATTCGGGGCACCGCAGACGATCTGCAGCAACTGGCCAGAGCCATCGTCCACCTTGCAGACCTTGAGCTTGTCGGCGTCGGGGTGCTTCTCCGCCGCCACGATCTGCGCGACGACCACGCCGCTGAATTCGGCCGCGACCGGATCGCATTCCTCGACCTCAAGGCCCGCCATGGTCAACAGATGACCCAGCGCCGCGGTATCGAGCTGCGGATCAACGAACTCGCGCAACCAGTATTCGGAAAATTGCATGACGGTATCCGCGTCGGTGATTAACGGAACTGGCTCAGGAAGCGCAGATCGTTGTCGAAGAACAGGCGCAGGTCATTGACGCCGTAGCGCAGCATGGTCAGGCGATCCAGGCCCATGCCGAAGGCGAAGCCGGTGTAACGTTCGGCGTCGATGCCGCCGAAGCCCAGCACGTTGGGGTGGACCATGCCGCAGCCGGCGATCTCCAGCCAGCGCCCTTCCAGCGCGCCGCTCATGAAGGCGACGTCGATCTCTGCGCTGGGCTCGGTGAACGGGAAAAAGGACGGACGGAAACGCACCTGCAGATCGTCGCTCTCGAAGAAGCTGCGCAGGAAGTCCGCGATGACGCCCTTGAGGTCAGCAAAGCTCACGTTCTCACCTACCCACAGGCCTTCAACCTGATGGAACATCGGCGAATGCGTGGCATCGGAATCAACGCGATACACGCGCCCCGGCGCGATCACGCGCAGGTCGGGCATGCGTGCCTCAGCCGCATGACGCTCGACATGAGCCAGCATGGCGCGAACCTGCACCGGGCTGGTGTGCGTGCGCAGCAGCACATCGTCACGCCCTTCGATATAGAAGGTATCGTGCATCGAGCGCGCCGGATGGTTGTCCGGCGTGTTGAGCGCGGTGAAGTTGTGCCAGTCGGTCTCGATCTCCGGACCGTCGGCCACCACGAAACCGATTGACCGGAACAGTTGCTCGACACGCTCCTGCGTACGGGTGACGGGGTGCAGCCCGCCCAGGCCCGCGCCACGACCGGGCAAAGTCACATCCAGTGCCTCGGCAGCAAGCTGGGCTTCAAGGCGAGCGGCGCGCAGTGCATCGCGACGCGCTTCGAGCGCGCCCTCGACCGCCTGCTTGGCGCGATTGATCTCGGCGCCAGCCACCTTGCGTTCTTCCGCCGGCAGTTTGCCCAATGCCTTGAGACGCTCGGTCAGCGAGCCGGTCTTGCCCAGATAGCGGGCCTTGGCCTGTTCGAGCTGATTGGGGTCGGTGACCGCCGCAAACTCCGCAACGGCTGCTTCGACGATGGAATCCAGATTGTCCATTTGAATGGCTGTCCGTCCGTACAGAAAAAAAAAGGAGGCCAGGCCTCCTTTTTTTGCGCCGCGCTGGATCAGGCGGCGAGTTTGGCCCGGGCTTGGTCGGCGAGTGCCGCAAACGCGGCCTTGTCGAACACGGCCAGGTCGGCCAGCACCTTGCGGTCCACTTCCACTTCGGCTTTCTTCAGGCCGTGCATGAAGGTGCTGTAGGTCAGGCCCAGCTCACGCGCAGCGGCGTTGATACGGGCGATCCACAGGACACGGAACTGACGCTTGCGCTGACGACGGTCGCGGTAGGCGTACTGACCGGCCTTCATCACCGCCTGTTTGGCGATGCGGTATACGTTCTTGCGGCGGCCACGGTAGCCCTTGGCAAGGGCAAGGACCTTCTTGTGACGGGCGCGGGCGGTTACACCACGTTTAACTCGGGGCATGGCGGTCTCCTAT
>JAJLLM010000013.1:0-5121 GCA_033837965.1 Pseudazoarcus pumilus | reverse complement strand
CTCGGTGATGCAGGAACAGCCGGGTGATGATCCGGTGCCGGTGTTCAGCTTCCTCGGCTCGGCCGCCCAGCACCCGCGCCAGCTGCCGTGCTGGATCACGCATACCAACGAGCGCACGCACCAGATCATTGCCGCCAACCTCGACCGCTCGCCGATGTACTCCGGTGTGATCGAGGGCGTCGGCCCGCGCTACTGCCCGTCCATCGAGGACAAGATCCACCGCTTCGCCGACAAGGACAGCCACAACGTCTTCCTTGAGCCGGAGGGCCTGGACACGCACGAGATCTACCCCAACGGGATTTCGACCTCGCTGCCCTTCGACGTGCAGCTGGCGGTGGTGCGCTCGATCCGCGGCATGGAGAACGCGCACATCCTGCGCCCCGGCTACGCCATCGAGTACGACTATTTCGACCCGCGCAACCTCAAGTCCAGCCTGGAAACCAAGAGCTTCAACGGCCTGTTCTTTGCCGGTCAGATCAACGGCACCACCGGCTACGAAGAGGCCGCCGCGCAGGGCCTGCTGGCCGGCGCCAACGCCGCACTGCAGGTGCAGGGGCGCGAGCCGTGGTGTCCGCGCCGCGACGAGGCCTATCTGGGTGTGCTGGTGGATGACCTGATCACCCGCGGCGTGTCCGAGCCCTACCGCATGTTCACCTCGCGCGCCGAGTACCGCCTGCAGCTGCGCGAGGACAACGCCGACCTGCGCCTGACCGAGAAGGGCCGCGAACTGGGTCTGGTGAGCGATGCACGCTGGGACGCCTTCTGCCGCAAACGCGACGCCATCGAGCGCGAAACCGCGCGCCTGAAGGCCGCCTGGGCGCATCCGGCCAACGTGCCGGCGGCCGATGCCGAGCGCGTGCTGGGCAAGGCGCTGGAACGTGAGTACCGCTTCTTCGAACTGCTGCGCCGTCCGGAGGCGACCTACGCCGGGCTGATGAGTCTGCCGGGTGCGCCGGAAGCCGAGGACATCGACCCCGCCGTGGTCGAGCAGATCGAGATCGCCGCCAAGTACCAGGGCTACATCGACCGTCAGCAGGACGAAGTGACGCGCCAGCTGCAGGCCGAATCCACGCGCCTGCCGGCCGATCTGGATTACTCGGTAGTGCGCGGGCTGTCCAAGGAAGTGCAGCAGAAGCTCAATACCCACCGCCCCGAGACCATCGGCCAGGCCGGCCGTATCCAGGGCGTGACGCCGGCAGCGGTGTCGCTGCTGCTGGTGTGGTTGAAGCGCAATGAGTTGATGGCCAAGAAGTCGGCATGAGCGAAGCGGCCCTGCTGGACCGCGGCCTGGCGGAACTCGGACTCGACCTCTCTGTTGAAGCACGCTCCCGCCTGCTCGCCTTCGCCGCCCTGCTCGGCAAGTGGAACCGCGTCTACAACCTCACCGCCATCCGTTCGCCGGAACAGGCGATCACCCATCACCTGCTCGATTCGCTGAGCGTGCTGCCGCATCTGGGCGGCATCGCGCGGTTGGCCGATATCGGTTCGGGCGGCGGCTTGCCCGGCATCGTGCTGGCGATCGCGCGGCCGGAACTCGAAATCACCTCCATCGAGACCGTCGGCAAGAAATCGAGCTTCCAGCAGCAGGCCAAAATCGAACTGGGGCTGGCCAACTTCACGCCGCTGCATGCGCGCGTCGAGGATGTGGTGCCGGACGCACCGTTCGACGCCGTGATCTCGCGCGCCTTCTCGGACATGGCCGACTTCGTGCGACTCACGCGTCATCTGCTCGCGCCGGGCGGGCGCTTCCTGGCGATGAAAGGCGTGTATCCTCGGGACGAACTCGCCTCCCTGCCCGATGACGTGCGCGTCGTCGACAGCCTGCCGCTGACGGTTCCGGGCCTGGATGCGGAACGACACCTCATCATCCTGGAACAGGCCTGATGGCAAGAATCTTCTGTGTCGCCAACCAGAAAGGCGGCGTCGGCAAGACCACCACCTGCGTGAACCTCGCGGCCGCGCTGCATGAGTCCGGCCAGCGCACGCTGCTGATCGACCTCGATCCGCAGGGCAATGCCACCATGGGCAGCGGCGTCGAAAAGCGCAGCCTCGGGCATTCCATCTACCACGCGCTGGTCGGCATGGCCGCGCTGCCGGAAGTGCGCGTGACCTCGCCCACCGGCGGCTTCGACGTCCTGCCCGCCAACCGCGACCTGGCCGGTGCCGAGGTCGAACTGGTGGAGCTGGAGCGCCGCGAGACGCGCCTGCGCGACCTCCTCGCGCCCTACCTCGACGACTACGACTTCATCCTCGTCGACTGCCCGCCCTCACTGTCGCTGCTCACGCTCAACGGCCTGTGCACCGCGCACGGCGTGATCATCCCGATGCAGTGCGAGTACTACGCGCTGGAAGGCCTCACCGACTTGGTCAACAGCATCAAGAAGGTGCACGCCAACCTCAACCGCGATCTGAAGATCATCGGCCTGCTGCGCGTCATGTACGATCCCCGCATGACGCTGCAGCAGCAAGTGTCGGATCAGCTTGAGGGGCACTTCGGCGACAAGGTGTTCAAGGCCATCGTGCCGCGCAACGTGCGGCTGGCCGAAGCCCCCAGCCACGGCATCCCCGGCGTGCTGTTCGACCGCAGCGCCAAGGGCGCGCAGGCCTACATGGCCTTCGCGCAGGAAATGATCGAACGGGTGAAGACGCTGTGAGCGCCCCGTTCGCCACTGTCCGGAAACACGCATGACGCCACCGAAACCGAAAGGCCTCGGCCGCGGGCTGGATGCCCTGCTGGCCGGCAACCGCGACGACGAAGACAAGGGCGAGCTGCAGACGCTGGCCATCGACCGCCTGCAGCCCGGCAAGTACCAGCCGCGCACGCGCATGGACCCGGGCTCGCTTGACGAGCTGGCGGCATCGATCCGCGCGCAGGGGCTGATGCAGCCCATCCTGGTGCGCCCGGTCGGGCCGGATCGCTACGAGATCATCGCCGGCGAGCGGCGCTGGCGCGCTTCGCGGCTGGCCGAGCTGGAATACGTGCCCTGCCTGGTGCGCGAGATCCCCGACGAAGCCGCGCTGGCGATGTCGCTGATCGAGAACATCCAGCGTGAAGACCTCAATCCGCTCGAAGAAGCTGCCGGCATTCAGCGTCTGGTGGACGAATTCGGCATGACTCACCAGCAGGCGGCCGATGCGGTCGGGCGTTCGCGCTCGGCGGCCAGCAACCTGCTGCGGCTGCTCAATCTGGCCGCTCAGGTGCAGGAGCTGCTGATGGCCGGTGACATCGACATGGGCCACGCCCGCGCGCTGTTGCCGCTGGATGAAGCCAGCCAGATCCAGGTGGCCAATCAGGTGGCCGCGCGCGGCTACTCGGTGCGCGAGACCGAGCATCTGGTGTATCGCATGCTCAATCCGCGCGGGCAAAAGGCCGCCGCCGCGCCGGACCGCGACCTGCTGCGCCTGCAGGAGGAACTGGCCGATACGCTGGGCGCAACCGTCAAGATCCGCGCCAACCGCAAGGGCGCGGGCGAGTTGTCGATCCGCTTCGGTGATCTGGATCAGCTCGACGGGCTGTTGTCCCGCCTCAAGTAGGCGTCTTTCGGGTCATTCCCCGGAGTCTCCATGCGCGGCTGCAATGCCGCGCTTTTCGTCGACCGCGGCCAGCGGTACCAGTGCGGCGACGAACAGCACGATGCAGAACAGCACCGCGCCCTGCAGCCCGAAGGCGAGCTGCAGCAGGCCGACGCCGAAGATGCCGAAGATTGCGGCGAGCTTGGAGAACAGGCCCCAGAAACCGAACAGCTCGGCGGCCCGTTCAGGTGGAGAGAAGGCGCCGACCAGAGCGCGCCCGACCGACTGGCTGGAGCCGAGGCTCAGCCCCGACAGCAGACCCGCAATCAGGAAGACCTGCTCTGTCAGGAGACTGGTGCCCAGCGCGGCGTTGAGCAGCGCTGTCAGTTCGGCGACGAAATAGATCGCGAGGATGGCGACGATCCACAGCAGCAGGGTGACGACATAGGTCGGGCGTCCGCCCAGATGGTCCTGCAGCCAGCCGAAGACCAGTGCCCCACCCAGCGCGGTGAGCTGCACGACGATGAACATCAGCGTGCGCGTGCCTTCGCTCCAGCCGATGACCTGTGCGCCATAGATGAACGAGAAGGCCACGATGACGTACACCCCGGCCATCGCGAACAGGATGGAGAGAAAGACGCGTCGCAGATCCGGGTATTGCGCGGCGGTACGTACCGTCTCGCGCAGCCGGGCGTAGCCGGCCGCGATGACGCCGCTGGTGAGCGGGCGGCGCGTGCCGATGTCCGGCTCGCGCAGCCACAGGAAGGTCGGGATGGCGGCGATCAGGAAGAACGCCGCGGCGAACGGCCCGACCCAGCGGATGCGCTCGAAGTTTTCCGCGCTGACCTCACCAAGGAACAGCAGCGCGAACACCGCTGCCACCAGCCCGCCGGCATAGCCCAGTGCCCAGCCGAAACCGGAAACCTTGCCCAGTTCGCCCGGCCGTCCGAGGAAGGGCAGGAAGCTGGCGATGAAGGATTCGCCGATGGCGTAGGCCGTGTTCGACAGCACGATCAGGCAGAAGCCCAGCCAGACCCAGCTCGGTGCCACGAAGTACAGCAGCGCGGTGCTGGAGACCGTCGCGATGTAGCTGGCGAACAGCAGCCGCTTCTTGGCTCGGGCATGATCCATGACCGTGCCGAGCAGCGGTGCAGTGAGCACCACCAGCAGGTAGGACAGGCACAGGGCGAGGCTCCACAGCAGGTTGCCGATGCGGTAATCGGGCACGTCGGCGACGATCAGCCGGGTGAACACGTCGCCGAAGATCACCGTGATGATCAGCAGCGTGTAGGCCTGGTTGGCGAAGTCGAACATGCTCCAGCCGAAGATCTCGCGCCGGCTGGCACGGGAGGTGCGGATCATCGAATTTTCCGGGGAGTGGGCGCAGCGCGCAGTCTGCCGCTGCGATTGCACGGGCGCAAATCGGCGGTGCCGGCATGAACGCCCCGATATGGGGGCGGAAGAGGTTTGACTTGATTGAGGTTAACCCCTACCATTGCCCGGATTTTCAGCCGTCGGCGCCTCCCGAACGGGGAGAAAAGGCAGCGATTTCATGCTGAAAGTCGTATTTCTGCAGATGTGCGCGACCCTCGTCGCAGCGGCCCTGGC
>JAJLLM010000012.1:0-19108 GCA_033837965.1 Pseudazoarcus pumilus | reverse complement strand
CGCGTGCAGATGTGTTTGATTACATCGAGCGCTTCTACAATCCGCGCCGACGCCACTCGACCCTCGGCTACCTCAGTCCGATACAGTTCGAGGAGGCTCAAAAAGCTTAGGTTCGTGTCAACCGAACCGGCAGCAGGCCAGCCCTACCACCAGCAGCGCTAGAGCCGGAAGTATCCCGATCTTGGCACGAGGCAAGCGCCAACGGAGTAAGCAGAATCCAGTCAGGCATGCGAACGCTGCGCCAAATGCGACTAAGTACACGAGTACAAGGTGGGGGCGCATACTCGCCACCAAAGCTAGGCCAATTGCGAAGTACAGGCCGTTAGCCAAAAAACTGTGCGCCCCCACGCCCTCAACTGCTCTGATGAATGCGAACAGCGCCAGCAGAAAACCTGCGATGGCAAAGGTGTCCTTATGATTCTGACCGAACCAGATCAGTGCGGAGGGAAAAACGAGAAAGAGAAAGCCGGCAGCTAGGCTGGCCCGGAGGCCTCCTTGCGTTGGCAGCAGCTTGATCCCGATAAGTACAATCAGCAGCCCCCCCGAGGGCGTGAAAAGCTGCATTCAAAGGCAAGATCCAGGCAGGGTTGGGGCCCAGAAGGGCATAAAGGGCGGAGAGCAATCCGACGTTTCCCGTGAGTGCCCCCCCCGGGTACCAACTTCCATTCTTTCCAGCCAAGCAGGTTTATGCGCTCGGCGATCATGACGGTGGTTTCGTGAAAATAGACTGCATCGCCACGCATCAACCCGAGTCCGCCGTGCATATCCGGCATCATTGGAAGGACTATTTTCTGCAGTAGCAGTCCGGCGGCTAACGAGTATGAAAATGCTAGCGCCCAAAGCAGTATGAGTTGACGGGTTGATATCAATTTGCCCCGTGCTTGCTGGGGCATTTTCTCTATGGTCACCGTTTTAATTTCTTGTACAACTCGGTCCTGCGCAGCCATCGTTTGATCCGGGCTTTTTGATCGTAAAGTGTAAAGCGGATGTTGACTGTGGCGGATAGAGGCCCGTTTTGTCTTGCGAAATAGTGTTGCAGGAAGCTTGCGCGGCCTGCGGGATCAAGTTTGTGGGTGACACGAGTCAGATCAGCCAGGCGCATTCCGCGGGTTAGGCTGCGTCTAAAGCAGCGCAAGCGACCTGTGTCGATGAGCTGGAAATGCAAGGATTCGCAGCGCGTCGAGATGAGGAGGTTGCCCCCCGAAAGGTCGCGAAAAAATATTCCACGGTCGTGCATGCGGCGTACGAAATTGGCAACATGCGCGACTAACTCGGGATTTTCGTTGGTGTTATGTGTGGCAGCAAAAAGTGCGCCGACCGATTGGCTGCCCTCCACGTTTTCGCATAAGTACCAGTTCTGTGTGATGTCGCGACCGCTACGCTGTTCAAACCAGGCGACCGGCGCGGCGGCATCGATGCCGCGTCGCAGCAGCTCGGCCGTGCCGTTCCAGCTGCGTCGGGCTTTGGAGGGCTTCAGGCGGTCGAGTAGTTTCTTGTGCAGGTGGTGTTTGACGGGTTTCTTCGCGACTAGCACGCCGTCTGCCCTGCGTGGGTCCTGGACGCGCCAGATGGCGTTGCGGGCGAGGCGCAGGCTCTCGCGTTTGGTGGGCGGGGCGCCGATGTGATCCGGGTGCAGTGCTGCAATGAGCAGGTCTGCTTCGTCCCGGTTCGCGGCAAGCACCATGCCGTGCCAGGTCGCATCACGATGGTAGTAGTGCCGCAGTCCTGCGATGTGCCGATGGATGCTCACGCCGGTTAGCGGCGCGGCGGCGTCGAGCACGGCAACGTACTTGTCTGCAGGCCAGCGCAGGTAGAGCGGGGACTCGGTCAGCAGGGTTGGAGCCTCGTCCAGCCGCTGGCCGTCGCGGTCGATCCATTCGGCTGCTACGAGATCGTCGTCGCGATAGACGTCGCAGGTCGCGGCGGTGTGCCCGTTGATCGTCCAGGCAATGTGTGTCAGATGTTCCCCGGAGCGAAAGGCGTGCACCTCCAGTCCCGCGTTGCCGCGATTCAGGCGTCCTTCGTAGCGGCTTCCCGGAATGTGCTTGGCGAACGCGGCTAGCGCGGCCAGCGCGGGGCGCGCCCGGAAGTCCGCAGCCTTGCCATCTACGCCGGCGTAATGCGTGATGCGCTCCAGTTTCGGGTATGCAAACTCGCCGTCGTCCACCAGGCCCTCGCGGTGGCAGACCAGCGGGCCCCACCAGGCCGCCTCAAGGGCGCCGGAGGCTGCGCACAGCACCATGTAGCGTGAGAGATAGTCCGCCTGTTTCTGCTCACTGTCGGGCAGGAAGCGCTCGATGCGGGGCAGCGTCCAGAAGGCGGATGGCGACATCAGGCGCGGCACGCCGTAGTCGGCACCGAGGCGCTGCAGCAGGCGCGCCTTGCGGATCAGGTTGAAGCGGATCAGCGAAGCAAGTAAATGGCCGAGGATCTTGTGGTCCCAGCGCTCGGGCTCGGTGCAGCGTTCGGAGAACAGGTTGTCGGTGTGGATGTCCGGCAGCAGATTGCGATCGCGCAGCAGGCGCAGCAGGCCGACGTTCCAGACCGGTTCGAAATCGGTGACGCTCGGGCCGGCAAGGGTGATGTTGCGCTGGCGCGTCTCGTCGTGGGCGATCTGCCAGGCGGCGAGGAAACCATCGAGCGAATAGCCGGCCCAGCGCTTGCGGTTGACCGTCGAGCAGGCTTCCACGATGCCGATACGCGTGCCGAAGCGATCCAGCGTGGTGGCGACGAACTTGCGCCACGTTTCTGCGGCGTTCAGCGCCGGCATGGCGCGCGCAGCGTCAGCGGGTTGCACCAGATGCAGCAGAACGTCGAAATCGGCGGCGAGCAGGGCTTCGAGAAAGCGGGCGATGTGGTTTTCGCCGTCGCCGTAGCTGAAGTCCAGCCGCACACGACGGATGCCGGCGGCACGGAGGATTTCGATGACAGCCTCGTCGGTCGCCGGATCTGCATTGGTGGCCACGCCGACACCGGCGAAGCTCTCCGGCACGCGATGCCCGGTCGAGGGCAGGTGCCCCTTGCGCATGAAGAAGCGGCCGCGTAACAGGGCCGAGAGGTTGGCCAGCAGAAAGGCTTTGAGCGTGGGAGTCACTTGAGGCGGCGGGTCGGAGGCTTGTGGCTGGGGTCCAGAATGATGGCACGGTCCAGCCACTCGCGCTCTTCGGGAAAGCCTTCCATGCGGTTGAGGTTGCGCTTGCGCCAGAACATGCTGAGCGGGCGCCGATGCACGCGCAGGTCGGAGATGTCGATCAGGCCGAGTTCGCCGCCGGGTGTGAGCACGATATTCCCCAGGTGCAGCGAGCGGAAATAGATGCCCAGATCGTGCAGCCGGCGCACGAACAGGTTGAGTGCGACGCGCAGGTAGCCGCGATCGGGGGCTTCCATCGGCTTATGCAGCAGGTTACGCAGCGTCTGGCCGGGCAGCGGATGGTAGTGCACGGCGTCGCGCGCGATTTCGCCGATGCGAAAGATCTCGATCACCTGCGGGCAGGGAATGCCACGCCGTTGCAGGGCTTCCGAATTGTCGGCAAAGCGCTGCGCGTAGGGGCTCCAGGCAGCCGAGGAGAGCAGACGTTTGCGGCGGAAGAGCTTGATGTAGGTGCCGTCGGGCTGCAGCAGGACTTTCTCGCCGTGGCCGTCTCGTTCGACGGGCACCGCGTCGCGGCGCAGTTCCTGCCAGGTGTCTTGAGAGATGGGTTTCAAGCTGTTTTTGAAGTGATGTCGGAGTAGCCGGCAGTCTACCGCCTCGCGCATGCCGATGTGTGTCCGGAGGTGTCGGGAACCGGGAGAGGTTTTAGCACTCATATGCCACGAGTGCTAAAATGGCTCGTACAGGAGGTTGGACAAACATGACTCAGGCCTTGTCTTTTCCGGTTCCGGCTGCCTCGGGCAGCATCGATCAGTACATCCAGTCGGTCAATCGCATCCCGCTGCTGAGCGAGCAGGAGGAGCATGCGCTGGCCGTTCGCCTGCGCGAAGAGGGCGATGTCGAGGCGGCTCGCCAGCTGGTGATGTCGCACTTGCGCCTGGTGGTGTCGATTGCGCGGGGTTACCTCGGCTATGGTCTGCCGCATGCGGACTTGATCCAGGAGGGCAGCATCGGCCTGATGAAGGCGGTCAAGCGCTTCGATCCGACGCGCGGCGTGCGCCTGGTGTCGTTTGCGATTCACTGGATCAAGGCCGAGATTCACGAATACATCATCCGCAACTGGCGTCTGGTCAAGATTGCGACCACCAAGGCGCAGCGCAAGCTGTTTTTCAACCTGCGCAGCATGAAGTCCGGCACCAGCGCGCTCAGCCGCGAGGAGGTCGCTGCGGTTGCGAGCCAGCTCGGCGTCAAGCCCGAGGAGGTGGTGGAGATGGAAACCCGCCTGACCGGCCGCGACTTGCCGCTGGAAGGTTCATCCGACGACGAGGATGATGCCTTTGCGCCAATCGCCTACCTGCCCGATCCGCACGCCGAACCTTCCGAGGTGCTGGAGCGCACTGAACAGGCCCGCCTGTGCGACGAGGGGCTGCGCGACGCCTTGGCCAGCCTGGATGAGCGCAGCCGTGACATCGTGCGCCGCCGCTGGCTGGTCGAGGAGGGCGGTGCGACGCTGCACGAATTGGCGGCCGAGTATGGCGTTTCGGCTGAACGCATCCGCCAGATCGAGGCCAAGGCCATGCAGCGTATGCGTGGTCTGATCGCAGCCTGAACATGCATCTTCAAAACGCCCGCCATTCCCTGCACTACGGCTGGAAATGGCGGGCGTGTTAACATCCAGCCCTCATGAGTTCCCCGCCAATGCCGCGCCATGAGCGGCCTTCAGCTGAAAAGCCTGCGACCTCCCTCCGTATCTACGTGAGGCTGCTGCGCTACGTCCGGCCCTTCCTCGGCTGGTTCGCGATCAGTCTGCTCGGCTTCATGATCTTTGCGTCGGCGCAGCCGATGATGGCGACCGTCTTGAAGTTCTTTGTCGACGGGCTGACCGACCCCGGTGGTGCCGTGATGGAGGGCGTGCCTCTGTTGTCTGGCATGCAGTTGCTGCATGCAGTGCCCTTGCTGCTGGTGGCGATTGCCGTCTGGCAGGGCGTCGGCACCTTTCTCGGCAACTATTTCATTGCCCGCGTTTCGCTGGGGTTGGTGGACCACCTGCGCCGGGCGCTGTTCGACAGCCTGCTGCGTTTGCCCAACCGGTATTTCGACCAGCACAACTCCGGTCATCTGATTTCGTGCATCACCTACAACGTCACGATGGTCACGGGTGCCGCCACCGATGCCATTAAGACCGTCGTGCGGGAGGGCCTGACCATCGTCTTCCTGTTCGGTTTCCTGCTGTGGATGAACTGGAAGCTGACCCTCGTCATGATCGCCATCCTGCCGCTGATCGGCGTCATGGTGACCAGCGCCAGCCGCAAGTTCCGCAAGCAGAGCCACAAGATCCAGGAGGCCATGGGGGATGTCACGCATGTCGCTTCGGAGACCATCCAGGGCTATCGTGTGGTGCGCAGTTTCGGCGGCGAGGACTACGAGTCTGCGCGCTTCCGCGACGCCAGCGCCGACAACATGAAGAAGCAGCTGAAGATGGTGAAGATCAGCGCCACCTTCACGCCCTCGCTGCAGTTCGTCACCTACAGCGCGATGGCCGTGTTGCTGTTTCTTGTGCTGCTGCTGCGTGGGGATTCCTCGGCCGGCGATCTGGTCGCCTACATTACCGCTGCCGGCCTGCTGCCCAAGCCGATCCGTCAGTTGTCGGAAGTCAGCGCCACCATCCAGAAGGGCCTTGCCGGCGCCGAGAGCATCTTCGAGCAGCTCGACGAACCGGTCGAGCCCGATGGCGGCACGGTCGAGCGCGAGCGCGTTGAAGGACGGGTCGAGGTACGCAACTTGAGTTTTCGCTACCCGGGCCACGACGCGCAGGTGCTTGATGACGTCAGCTTCACCATCGAGCCGGGCCAGATGGTCGCGCTGGTCGGGCGCTCGGGCAGTGGCAAGACCACGCTGGCGAGCCTGATCCCGCGCTTCTATCACCATGATCAGGGTGACATCCTGCTCGACGGTGTGGATGTCGAGGACTACACGCTGCGTAACCTGCGTCGCCACATCGCGCTGGTGACCCAGCACGTCACGCTGTTCAACGACACCGTTCACAGCAACATCGCGTATGGCGACCTGGCAGATGCCCCGCGCGAGGCGGTCGAGCATGCTGCCGAAATGGCTTTCGCGCGCGAGTTCATCGATCACCTGCCGCAGGGCTTCGACACGCTGGTCGGCGAGAACGGCGTGCTGCTCTCCGGCGGCCAGCGTCAGCGCCTGGCGATTGCGCGCGCCATTCTCAAGGATGCGCCGCTGCTGATTCTCGACGAGGCCACTTCGGCGCTTGATACCGAATCCGAGCGCCACATCCAGGCTGCGCTGGACGGAGTCATGCGCGGGCGCAGCACGCTCGTCATCGCGCACCGCCTGTCGACCATCGAGAAGGCGGACCTGATTCTGGTGATGGATCAGGGGCGCATTGTGGAGCGAGGGACGCATGCCGAGCTGCTAGCGGGAGGTGGTCATTACGCGCGACTGCATACAGTGCAGTTCCGCGACGAAGCCGGAACGTGCGAAGACTTGTCGCCGTCATCACCGTGACATGAGTTTGCTTGGTAAGGGCATGCGCCCGTTTTTAGCATCCCAAGATAAAGATGTTTCGTGGCGCACCTATCGACTCCCTGCCGATGAGTACGCTCACATTTTTTTATGCCTCTGAGTTCTTGCAGGGTGAGTGTTGGATCTGAGTCCGTTTAAGCGGCTGCTGGATGGGCGGAGGGGCGCTTCATGCGAGCCGTCAGTCTTCTGCTCTGCCAGCCCCGAGCGACAACCCAAGTGCCACGAGCGGCGCGTAAGCGAGCAGCACGCCCCAGCCTGCATCGATCCGGGCAATGACCACCAATAGTGCACAAGGCAGCAGCCATAGCAGATTGATGGCTAATACCGCTGCTGAAACCCGGCCGTGACTCTTCCACCGCCGCGCAAGATGCTGGTAGGCGTGACTGCAATGGGAGTGCCAAATGGTCTCGCCCCGCAGGAGACGGCGCAGCAGGGTTGCCGTGGTGTCGGTGACGAATACACCGAGTAAGATCAGCCAGCCCCAAAGTATTGCAGGATCGGAGTGCGCGGCATGCAGTGCCATTACGCCCAGTGCGATGCCCATCAGGCCACTGCCCGAGTCGCCGAGGAAAATCCGCGCTGGCGGCAGATTCCACAGGAGGAAGCCAGCGCTGGCTGCCGCTAGCAGAAGCGCTGGCGCAGCTTGTTCTGGCCGGCCGGTCAGCCACAGCAGCAGTGCGCCGCCGAGCGCCGTTGTCAGGGCTTCTACACCCGCCAGCGTATCGATGCCGTCCATGAAATTGTAGAGGTTGAGCAGCCAAGCCAGACCGATCGCGCCTAGCAGCGAGCCAATCAGGCTGGGTGCGAGACCGATACCGAAAAGTGATAGCGTAGGCATACCGCCCAGCGCCCATATTGCCCAAATGGCAGCCGCGCCGTGCGTTATTAGGCGCCAGTGGGCGGCGACGTGCCGATGGTCGTCGATGAAGCCGATCGCACATACGGGCAAGCTGGCACCGATCAGCGCCCACTGCAGGTGTGGATCGAGCATGTCGAGCCAACCGAGTGCGGTGAGAGTGAACAGAAAAGCTGCGGTCACGGCCACGCCTGCGCCGCGAGGGGTGGGCTGGGTGTGAGAACTGCGCGCGCCCGGAAGGTCGATCACCCCGCGAGCCAAGGCATAGCGGCGCACTGCGCCGGTCAGGACGAAGCTGAGCGCTAGGCTGACGAGTGAGAGCCAGAGCAGCGCCGACATGGCGTACCTACCTTGGCAGTTGAGTGTCGAGCCAGCACGC
This sequence comes from Pseudazoarcus pumilus, assembly GCA_033837965.1. GTDB lineage: Bacteria > Pseudomonadota > Gammaproteobacteria > Burkholderiales > Rhodocyclaceae > Pseudazoarcus > Pseudazoarcus pumilus_A. The sequence goes on along the minus strand of JAJLLM010000012.1, from coordinate 11,233 downwards.
CAGCACGCTGCCGGGCGGCCAGTTGCGCAGCAGGCGGGCGCGGTCGCGCGACCAGGCGCGGGAGAAGGCGGTTGGGCTGCGGTGTGCGGTGGTTCCGTCCAGATCGATCAGCCAGAGCCGGCCGGCGTTCCAAAGCAGGTTGCTGGCTTTCAGGTCGCCGTGGTGAATACGCTCGCGCGCCAGCGTGTTGAAGGTGTTGCGCAGTGCCGTGGCCAGCGCGGGCGGGGGGGCGTGGTCGGTGTTCAGCACGCGGCCCAGGGCTTCGCCATCGCACCATTCGCTGATCAGCCAAGCGCGCCGGCGCAGGGGGCCAAGGCGCTCCTCCACCATCGCCAACGGGCGCGGCGTGTCGATGCCGAGAAAGCGCAAGCGGTGCGCCGCCAGCCACGACTGCCACGCCCGGCTTGGCCGCCACAGCCGTGACAGCCCGTGTCCGAACCCCTTGATGTTGTAGCGCTTGACCACCAGCGTGTGTTCCCCGCAGACGAGCTTCACCACCGTTACGGTACGCCCGTCCTTGAGCAGGCTGCCGCGCGCCATGGCGCCATCGAGGTCGGCCAGCAGCGGCGCCAGCGCCGCAGCCTCGTCGCGCACCACCGATTCGAAGCGCGTGACGCTGCGCTGCACGGCGAACAGGCTGCAATCGCGCAGGCTCTTGTCGAGCAGGTCGTCGAGCCGCCAGTGGCGGACCTTGTCGATGGCCGCCTGCAGGCCCGGCGCCACACCCCCTCCGCCGGCGTTGCGATAGGAGTCGAGCAGCGGTGCTACCTGCGCATCCCATGCCGGCGGCAACTGCGCGAGCAGGATGGCGAGGTTGTCGGTGGCCTGCTGCGGCGTGAGCGGCCGATCGTGGCGCTCGACGGCATCGCCGTCGATGACGAGCAGGCGTTCACCGTCGAGCAGGAAGTTCCCCAGATGCAGGTCGCTTTGCGCCAGCCCGGCGGTGTGCATGCGTGCGAGCAGCGCCAGCGCGGGGCGGATCAGGGCAATGGCGGTCGCATCGCCCGGCGGGCGAGGGGTGGCGCTCCAGCGCTCGGCAAGGCTCGTTGCCTGCGGCAGGAAGTGCGTGGCGAGCAGTTGGCCGCCACCCTGCAGGGGCGCTTCGGTGACGATTCCGGGGGTGTCGATGCCGGCGGCGATCAGGGCGTCGATGCCCTCGCGCTCGCGCCGCAGGTGCCGCTCGGCACCGTCAGCGATGAACAGCTTGGCCAGCACCGGCGCGCCGTCGAGGCGGCCTTCGGCGGCGATGCGCTTGCCGGGCAGTACGCGCAGGCAGCGCAGCAGCTCGACTTCGCGCCCGTCCGCCAACGCGACGCGGCAGGGCATTTGTGGTTCGCGTCCGGCGGTGCGCAGCGCGGTGGTGTCGAGCAGGGGCGGGGTGCTCATTCGCGGCCCTCGAAGAAACGCAGGATGTGGGCAATGCGCTTGCGGTCGGCCGCGTCCAGTCGCGGTCGCCCGGTGTATTGATGGTAGAAGCGTAGCCGCTGCGTGCGGCTGAGCTGGTACTTGGCGACCTTGTCGAGGCAGGCCAGATCCTTGACGATGCGGTAGGACAGGAAGGGTTCGATCCAGCGCATGCCGCTCGGGCAGTCGATCAGATACACCGTCGGCGCCTCACCCGAGGTCACCAGCAGGTTGCGCCACTTCAGGTCGTTGTGGGTGAAGCGGTGCGCGTGCATCGTGCGTGTGAGGTCGGCGATCTGGCGCGATACGGCGTCCACCCAGGCGGCGTCGCGCAGGCGTGCATCGCCCTGGTTGGCCATGCGGGCCATGTCGGTGGTGTCGCGGATTTCCTCGGTGATCAATGCGCCGCGCACGAAGGCGCCGTTGCGGCGCTCCAGCCCGTAACCGACCAGCCGCGCGGTGGGGATGCCCCAGGCTGCAAATGCGCGCAGGTTCTTCCACTCCAGCCGTACCCGCGGTCGTGAGAAGAAGCGCCGCAGGGGGTTCTTGCCGGCGCCGGTGTAGCGTTTGACGTAGTAGCGGGTGCCTGCCACTTCAATGCGCGTGACGTCCGACAGCGGGTCGGAGGTGATGTGTTCGCCGCGCAGCGCAAACACCGCTTCCAGGTCGGGGAAGGCTTGCGCAGCCGGGCTGTCGGCGAAGGCGGTGGTCAGGGTCCAGGTTCTCACTGCCCCGCCCCTGGCGCGAATTTGCGCTCCCAGCGTTCCATCAGGCGCTCGCCCTCTCGTTCGAGAAAGCTCAGCGTGGCGGCCTCGTCACGGCGGATGGCGCGCAGCGAGGTGCCGAAATAGGCGCGCAGGAAGCGCAGCCGGTCGCGCTGCGTGAGACCGGCTTCGAGCGAGGCGAAATACAGCGCGGCCAGATCCTTGTCGCGCCAGCGGCGCGGCGTGGCGGGGCGCAACTGGGCGCGGTGCAGGTCGATCAGCGAGATGCGGAAATCCTCCGGCGTCGGCGCGGGGTCGAGGTGCAGCAGGAAATGCACGAGGTAGCAGTCGCGGTGGTTCATGCCGCCTGCGTGCATGCGCCGCGTCATGTCCGCCACACGCGCGATCACGGCGCGGCGCCAGCGCGCATCAGGCGGGTTGTCGCGCCAGCTGCGGCAGTGCTCGTCCAGCGCAACGGTGGGTGTCAGCGCCTCGGTGATGATGAAGGAGCGGCGTGTGGCCGGGTTGGCGCCGCGCTGGCCGAAAGCCACCGGCGTCATGGTGTGCACGCCCAGTTCTTCGAGCCGGCGGATGGCGGAATACTCGTTCTCCGCGCCGAGTACCGGAACGCGCCCGCGCAGCAGATTCTCGACGATCTCGAACCAGCCCACGCCGCGGTGCAGCTTGGCGAAGTAGGCGCGGCCTTCGCACTCGAAGCGCAGCGTGCGGCGCGCTTCCAGTTCGCGAAAGGTCTCCCCCTGCAGCGCCTCGGCCGCCTCGAAGGGGTCACGGTCGGCCCACAGGCGGTCGAAGGGCGGGGCGAGCCACAGCCAGTTCATGCTGCGGCTCCGGCAAGGATGAGGTCCGCCGCACGGTCGGGCATGGCGTAGATGTCGGCGTGCTCGGCCCAGCGCAATCCGTTGGCGGACCACCGCGCGCGCGCTGCATCGTCGTCCAGCATGTCTGCCAGCATGGTGTTCAGGGCGTCCTGCGCGAAGGGTTCTGCCAGCACCTGGCCGGCCTGCGCTTCGTCGATGTAGCGGGCGTAGCCGCATACCGCGGTGGTCAGCACCGGCAGGCCGGCGACCACCGCTTCGAGCAGCACCGTGCCGGTGTTCTCGGCGTAGGCCGGGTGGATCAGCACATCGGCGCCGAGCAGGAAGCGCGGGATGTCGTCGCGGCCGGGCAGGATGCTGACGCGATCCTCGATGCGCGCGGCCTTGACCTGTATGCGGAAGGGGCGCGGATCGTCCTGGCCGATGACGATCAGACGCGTGCGTGCGCGTAGCGCCTCCGGCAACGCGGCCAGCGCGGTGAGGCTGCGGTCCAGCCCCTTGGTGCGAAAGCCGGAGCCGATCTGCACGATCAGGCGCTCATCGTCCGCAAGACCGAACTCGCGGCGGAAGTCCGCGCGGATTTCCGCCGCGTTGGCCGGCGCGCGGCGATCCTGCGCGATGCCCGGCGGCAGCAGGTGGAAACGTGCCTGCGGCGTGCCGTAGTGCTTCTCGAACAGGGGCTGCTGCACGGTCGAGATCATCAGGATTGCGGTCTTCGATTCCGGCGCGAATACCGCGCGCTCATAGGCCGAAAAATGCCGGAAGCGGCCGGACAGCCGGTACAGCCAGCCACGCCGCTCCGCAGCCTTTTCGGCGTAGCAGGGGTCGGCGGCGTAATACACGTCCAGCCCCGGCATCTTGTTGAAGCCCACCACGCGGTCCACCGGGCGAGCGGCGAGATCGAGCTGAACCAGGTCGGTGAACATGCGGTAGCGCGCCGGGTTGGTGATCCCGCGTGCCGGCACGATCTCGATGTCGAAGTTCTCTGGCCGTTCGCCTTCCCATTCCAGCGTGTACACGCGTACCGAGTGGCCGCGCGCCACGCAGGCTTGTGCAATGCGTAGGAAGTCGCGCTGCAGCCCGCCGAAGGGGAAGTACTTGTAGAGGCAGAAGGCCAGCTTCATGCGGCCTCCTGCGGCGCGAGACGGCCGGACTGGGCCACCAGCGTGCTCAGTTCGGCGAACACGCGCTCGGGGTGCAGCCGCGTGAAGCACAGCGGCGCTTCGCGCGTGAGGTCGAAGCGCGCGGTCTCGTCGGCTGTCGGCGTGTGCTGGCAGCGTTGGGACAGGCAGGGCGCGCACGCAAAGTCCGAGGCCAGATGGCGCTGGCGCGGCCCCCAGGCGCCGGTCAGGCCCGGGTTGGTGGGGCCGAACAGCGAAATCGTCGGCACATCCAGCGCCGCAGCCAGATGGCCCAGCCCGGTATCCACCGCCACGCAGGCCGACGCATTGGCCAGTTCCGTCGCAATGCCGGCAAGCTTCAGGCGCGGCAGCACGGTGGCACGCGGCAGGCCGTCGGCAATGCGCTCGGCGCGCAGCTTCTCGGCCTCGTTGCCCCACGGCAGGCGCACCTGCCAGCCGGCGGCGGTGCAGCGTTCGGCCAGTGCGCGCCAGTACATTTCGGGCCAGTGCTTGGTGGGCCAGGTGGTGCCGTGCAGGAACAGCAAGGTCGGTACCGAAGTGGGCGCCACGTCGCGCAGCACGCGGGCGTGATCCAGACCGTAATCGCAGGCGGCATCCGGCACCGAGTAACCCAGCGCCAGCCCGAACAGTGCGCGCAGGCGCTCGACGGCGTGCCAGCCCTTGGCGACGGTGTGCGTGGTGTCGTAGAAGCGCGCGGCGAAGGGCTCGCGCACCGAGGCGCGGTCCAGCCCATGCACGGGCGCAGCGGTGTAGCGCGTCAGCAGCGCGCTCTTGATCAGCCCCTGCGCGTCGATCACCACGTCGGCCGGGCTGGCGGCGATGGCCTGCTTCATGGCACGCCATTCGCCGCTGCGCCAGGCTTGAATCGGTGCACGCCGCCAGCGTCGCAGTGCCACCGGAATGACGGTGTCGACGGCCGGGTGCCAGGCCGGAATCTCGGCGAAGTTCTCTTCCACCACCCAGTCGAAGCGCACGCCGGGCAGGGCGCGCGTGGCGTCGGTGAGCGCCGGCAGCGTGTGGATCACATCGCCGAGCGAGGAGGTCTTGATGACCAGAACGCGCATCACCGCCCCGGTTGTGCCACGCCCAGCCCGGCGAGGGCGTCGAGCACGCTGGCAGGTGTGATGTCGGTCAGGCAGCGCAGGTGGCCGAGCGGACAGTTGCGCTTGAAACAGGGCGAGCAGTCCAGCGCCAGATAGCGGATGGCCACGCGCTCCGGCGCAGCCAGCGGCGGCGTGTGCTCCGGTGTGGAGGAGCCGAACAGCGCCACCAGCGGCACATCCAGCGCGGCGGCGACGTGCATCAGGCCGGAGTCGTTGGTGACGGCGGCTTCGCACATCGCCAGCAGGTCGACGGCGTCACCCAGCGTGGTGTGGCCGCACAGATTGCGCACGCCGTCGCCGGCGCCCTGCACGATGGCCTCGCCGGCATCGGCATCCTTGCCGGAGCCGATCACCCACACCGCGATGCCGCGCGCGGTCAGCTCGCGCGCCACGGCGGTGTAGTGTTCCAGCGGCCACTGCTTGGCCGGGCCGTACTCGGCGCCGGGCATGAAGGCCACGGCGCGTTGCCCTTCGGCCAGGCCGAAGGTGTTGCGCAGCTTGATCTGGTTCTGCGCGTCGGCCACCAGTTGCGGGCGCGGCAGCGGTTCGGGCAGCGGCTGGTTCCAGGCACGCCCCAGCGCGACAAAGCGCTGCACGGTCAGCGGCAGGCGACTCTTGCTCAGCATGCGCATGTCGTTGATGAACCAGTAGCGCATCTCGCCACGAAAACCGGTGCGCGTCGGGATGCCGGCAAAGGCCGGAATCAGCGCGGACTTGAAGGAGTTCGGCAGCAAGATGGCCTGGCTGTAGCCGATCTGGCCCAGTTCCTGGCCGAGCGCCCAGCGCTTGCCCAGTTCCAGCTTGCCGTGACCCACCGGCATGATCACGCCGCGCCGCACTTCGGGCATGCGCTCGAGGATGTGCAGCGACCACTCGGGCGCCAGCACGTCGATGATGCAGTTCGGTTCGGCGGCCTTGAGCTGCTTGAACAGGCTCTGCGCCATCACCATGTCGCCGACCCATGACGGGCCGACCACAAGGATGCCGCGCACCGGGCCGTCGTGCCCGTCGTCGCGGTCTTCGTCGCGCTGGTCTGCGCTCACAGACCTTTGCCCTTGAGCCAGTCGAGGTAGCGCGGCACGCCTTCTTCCACCGGAGTGAAGCGGTGCTGGCATCCGGCGGCACGCAGTGCGCCCATGTCCGCCTCGGTGAAGCTCTGGTAGCGGCCTTTCAGATGCTCCGGGAAGGGGATGTAGTCGATCTCCCCGGCGCCGTGCCACTTCAGCGCCGCGTGCGCGACATCGTTGAAGCTTTGTGCGCGGCCGGTGCCGAGGTTGAAGATGCCCGATACACCGGGGTTGTCGAGGAACCACAGGTTCACCGCGACGATGTCATCGACGTGGATGAAATCGCGCCGTTGTTCGCCCGGCCCGTAACCGTCGGAACCCTCGAACAGGCGTACGCCACCGGATTCACGCAGCTGGTTGTAGAAGTGGTACGCCACGCTCGCCATCGAGCCCTTGTGCTGTTCGCGCGGGCCATACACGTTGAAGTAGCGCAGGCCCACGACCTGGCCTTCGAGCTTGTGCTGCACGCGGCGCAGGTGGCAGTCGAACTGGAACTTGGAGTAGGCGTACATGTTCAGCGGCTGCTCGAACTCGCGCGCCTCGCGGAAGGTCGGGCCCATGCCGTATACGGACGCGGAAGAGGCGTAGATCAGCGGCACGCGGGTGGGGGCGCACCAGTCGAGCAGGGACTTGGTGTAGTCGTAGTTGACGTTCATCACGAAGCGGCCGTCCCACTCGGTGGTGGAGGAGCAGGCGCCCTCGTGGAAAATCGCCTCGACCTTGCCGAAATCCTGGCCGCCACGGACGCGGGCGATGAATTCGTCCTTGTCCATGTAGTCGGCGATGTCGGCGTCGTTGAGGTTGAGGCACTTGCGGCCATCGGACAGGTCATCGACCACCAGGATGTCGTCGATGCCACGGGCGTTCAGGCCCTGCACGATGTTGCTGCCGATGAAGCCGGCGCCGCCGGTGACGATGATCATGCGTGTTCTCCGGAAGGTGCGTTTTCAATGCCGTGCGCGAGCTCGTCGAGGCTCACGCTGGCCGTGCCGAGTTTGCCGACGACGATGCCGGCGGCGACGTTGGCCAGATTCATGGCCTCCGCCAGCGACCGGCCGCAGGCCAGCCCGAGGCCCAGCAGCGCCACCACGGTGTCGCCGGCGCCGGTCACGTCGAATACATCGCGCGCGCGCGCCGGCAGGGTCAACGGTGCCTGGTCGCGGGCGAGCAGGGTCATGCCGCGCTCGGAGCGCGTCACCAGCACGGCTTCGAGATCGAGCGCCTCGCGCAGCGCCTCGCCGCGGGCGATCAGCGTGGCCTCGTCGGCGCAGTGGCCGACCACCGCCTCGAACTCGGACAGATTGGGGGTGATCACGGTGGCGCCGCAGTAGCGCCCGAAGTCGGTCCCCTTGGGGTCGACGACCACCGGCACGCCATGTTCCCGCGCGGCGCGGATCAGCGAGCCGACCTGTGCCAGTGTGCCCTTGCCGTAGTCGGACAGCACGACCGCGCCGGCGCCAGGCAGGGTGGCCTCGAAGCTCGCTTCCACGCCGGCCGAGTCGAGCACCGCGAAGCTCTCCTCGAAGTCGAGGCGGATGAGTTGCTGGTGGCGGCTGATGATGCGCAGTTTGGTGATGGTGGGGTGGCTGGGTATTTCGAGGAAACGGCACTCCACGCCCGCTTCGCTCAGGCGGCGCTTGAGCAGCGCGCCTGCCTCGTCGCGGCCGACCAGTCCGACCAGACCGGCCTGACCGCCGAGCGAGGCGATGTTGAGCGCCACGTTGCCGGCGCCGCCGGCGCGGAATTCATCCTGCTCGACCTTGACGATGGGGACCGGCGCCTCGGGCGAGATGCGATTGGTTGAGCCATGCCAGTAACGGTCGAGCATGACATCGCCTACGACGACGACGCGACCGGTGCGGAAATCGGGAAGCGGAGCGGACATTGCTGGGAGGTTGCCTGTGCGGTGGGCAGAGCCGGATTATTTCACGATAAGGGCATGGCGCGGCGCTCCCGCCGCCCCGTTTCAGACGCTCTGCTTGCTCTCCGCCGTGCTCTTGCCGCGCGTGCGGCGGCGTGGCTTGCCGGCGTGGGACAGGCCGTGCTCGGCAGCGCGCAGCAGCGAGTCCGCGTCACTGCCATCGGCGGGGAACAGCGCGCTGCTGATTTCCGCCTCCAGCGCCACGGGCTGATCGTCCGCTTCGAAGGGTTCGGCGAACGCCCGCAGGATGGCCTCGTGGGCGCGCTCGATGTCCTCGCGCTCGAACACGCCTTCGAGCGCAATCGCGAAGCGGTCGCCCTGCAGGTGGGAAACCGTGTCCTCCGCCCGCACCGCCTCGCGCAGCCGACGTGCTGCGGCAATCAGCAGCCGATCGGCTGCCTGTTCGCCGAGCCTTTTGCGCAGCGCCGCGAAGTCCTTGAGTTGCAGCATCACCACGCCGAGTCGGGTGTTGTGGCGCTGGCCGCGGGTGATGGCGTGGTCAATGCGCTCGGTCAGCAGGGTACGGTTGGCAATGCCGGTCAGCGGGTCGCTCAGCGTCAGGCTCTTTTCGACACGTTCGAGTGCGGCGAGGCGGGCGCGCAAGGATTCCAGTTCATGCGTGCGTGCGGCGAGCTGGGCTGCCAGATGGTCATCGTCCGACGGGCTGGTGGAGATGGTCTGCGGCATCACCTGCTGCGGCCGACGGCCACGCAGTCGGGCGACTGCGATCCCGACGGCAACGCCGGTGAGCAGGCTCAGGATCAGCGGGAGGAATTCGGACACGACCACCTCGGGACTAAGACAGCGCCAACTGCGCGCAAGTCCGGATTATACGGGACGCGCTCCGGCGCCCGGCGTTCACACCTGCCCGCTGTCGCGGCCGGCCGGGGCCACGCCGGCACGACTGCGCAGACAGGCCGCAGCGGTGCGCAGCACCGGCATGCTCAGCGCTGCGCCTATGCCTTCGCCCGGTGCCAGCGCATGATCGAGCAGCGCCGAGACGCCCAATGCTTCGGCCAGCGCCTGCTCGCCGGGGGCCGTGCCATGCGCGGCCACCAGGCAGTAATGCGCCATGGCCGGCGAGATGCGCTGCGCGACGCTCAGTGCGGCCAGCGCGGTGAAGCCGTCAAGCACGGTCAGCACGCGCTTCTCGGCCGCGCCGAGGAGGGCGCCGGTGAGCATCACGATCTCGAAGCCGGCGAACTCGCGCAGCGCTTCCAGCGGGTCCCGTTGCGGGCCGGTGCGCGCGAGGGCGCGTTCGATGAGTGCGCTGCGGCGCGTGCACGCCTCGTCGGCGCGGTCGGGCGCACAGGCCGCCAGCTGCGCGATGTCGATGTCGTGCATGCAGTGCGCAAGCAGCGCCGCCGAGGCTTCCGCACCGACGCCGATGCACGACAGGCCGAGCACGTTGCCATCCTGTGCGGCGAAATCGTGTGCCAGCGACCGGCCGCGCTCCAGCGCGCGTTCGAGCTGCGAACGCCACATGGCCGGCTCCAGCGCGTAGTTGGCGGTGCCGTGCTCGATCTTGCTGGATTGCAGACCCGGACGGGGGTTGAAGTCATGGCTGACACCGGCGTCGACCACCGTCAGCGCCAGCGCCATTTCACGGCATGCCGCGTTGAGCAGCGCACCGCCCGACAACAGGCGCTCGACGCCCTGCCAGGTGAGCCGTTGCGGCAGCGAGGATGCGCCCGCGGCAATGGCGCCGTGATCTCCCGCAAAGAGCGCGATCATCGGGCGTCGTACGCTCGGCTGGAGCGTCTGCTGTACCAGCCCGAGTTGTAGTGCCAGCGTGGAAATGCGCCCGGCGGGGACGCCGTCGAGTCGGCTCAGCAGGGATGCGTGCAGACTGGTGTCGGGCGGATCGATACGGAACTGCATGGGCGGGGGCCTCTTCCGGAGCGTCCGGGCCAGTCTAGCACCGTGTGTCCGGACGTTTCAGCGGTTGAACCACTTCAAGGTCGTGCCCCAGTCGGCGATGTCGATGCGCGTGCTGTGGGCGAAGGCGAAATCCAGCGTCAGCCAGCGTTCGCGCGGCAGGCCCAGCAGGTGGCCGGCGATGGCGCGCAGCGGGCCGCCGTGCGCGACCACCACCACCGGCTCCTCCGGCGCTGCGGCCTGCAGGTCGGCCAGCCAGGCCAGTGCGCGCTCGGCCATCTCGGCGGAGGATTCGCCGCCCGGCGCGCGAAAGCCGAGCGGGTCATCCGCCCAGGCGTCGATGGCACTGCCGAGGGTGTCGTAGCGCTGCAACTCCCATTCGCCGAAGTGCATCTCGGCCAGTCGCGGGTCGATGCGCGGCGTGCCGATGGCCTCGGCGAGCAGGCGTGCGCGCTGGAGGGGGCTGGCATGCAGCTCGAACGCCGCGGGCAGCAGCGGGGTAAGGCGCGCAGCGGCCACCTCGGCCGGTTCGACCAGCCCGACGTCGCTCGACCCGTAGCAGGTGCCGGGCGCCACATCGGGGCGCGGATGGCGGATCAGATGGAGTTCCATGTCGTCACAATCGCCAGATAGGCCGCCAGTTCGGTGAGTTGTTGCGCGGCGCCCAGACAGTCGCCGGTGTAGCCGCCGAGCCGGCGCCGGAACAGGCGCGCGCAGTACAGCGTGACCAGCGCCACCACGATGGCGGTGAGCAGCGCCGCCGGCAATCCGAGCAGCAGCAGCGGCAGGCTGCCGGTGACGGCGGCAATCAGCAGTTCATTGCGCGAGAGCTGGCGCGCCAGCGGTTTGGCTTTGGAAAGGGCGTCCTCACGCACGTATTCCAGTGTGTGGATCAGGCTGGTCGAGGCCAGCCGCGACACCGCGTGTGCGGCCACCAGCGCAGCGGCCAGCGCCCACGCACCGTGCTCGGCCAGGGCCACCAGTGCGGCGGCCTTGGCCAGCAGCATCAGCACCAGCCCGGCCGCGCCGTAGGTGCCGATGCGCGAGTCCTTCATGATGGTCAGCACTTGCTCGCGCTCCCAGCCGCCGCCCAGACCGTCGCAGGCGTCGGCCCAGCCGTCCTCGTGGAAGGCGCCGGTGAGTCGGATGGTCACCGCCATCGACAGCACCACGGCCAC
>JAJLLM010000011.1:0-28484 GCA_033837965.1 Pseudazoarcus pumilus | reverse complement strand
CGCTCCGACGAGATCGTGAAGTACACCTGGGGCAAGCTGTACAACTCCAAGGCCTACAACGCCTGCAGCGACATGCCGCGCAACGGCTATGGCGGCATCCTGACCGAAGAGCAGATCCGTCACGTGATGGCGTATCTGTTCAGTCCGGAGTCTCCGGTCAACAAGTAAGTCCGGCACCACGGCCCGCGGCGCAGGCCGCGGGCTTTTTTTGCCCTGCAGTTCCGAGAGCGGCCCTGCAACACACTGATATAAAAGAGAAAGGTTACGCCATGTCGATGAACCGTCGTGAATTCATGCAGATCCTCGCGGTCGCCGCAGCGGGCGGAATGACGCTCTCCAGCGACTTTGCGCGCGCCGCAAGATCGGCCGACGCGCTGTACGATCTGCCCCCCTTCGGCAACGTCAGCCTGTTGCACATGACCGACTGTCATGCCCAGCTGCTGCCGATCTACTTCCGCGAGCCCAACGTCAACCTCGGTGTGGCCGGCATGCTCGGTCAGCCGCCGCATCTGGTCGGCGACGCACTGCTCAAGCACTTCGGCTATCAGCCCGGCAGCATCGAGGCGCATGCCTTCACCTATCTGAATTTCACCGAAGCGGCCCGTACCTACGGCAAGGTCGGCGGTTTCGCGCACCTTGCCACGCTGGTCAAGCGCATGAAGGCCAGCCGTCCCGGCGCCCTGTTGCTTGATGGCGGCGACACCTGGCAGGGGTCCGGCACGGCACTGTGGACCAACGCGCAGGACATGGTCGACGCCTGCAAGCTGCTTGGCGTGGATGTCATGACGCTGCACTGGGAAAGCACCTTCGGTGCCGAGCGCGTCAAGGAAATCGAGGAGAAGGATTTCGCCGGCCACGTCGATATCGTGGCGCAGAACGTCAAGACCACGGACTTCGAAGACCCCGTCTTCAAGCCCTACGTCATCAAGAACATCAACGGCGTGCCGGTGGCCATCGTCGGCCAGGCCTTCCCCTACACGCCGGTGGCCAACCCGCGCTGGCTCACGCCGGAATGGACCTTCGGCATCCGCGACGGCGAGATGCAGGAGGCGGTCAATGCGGCGCGCGCCGAAGGCGCACAGGTGGTGGTCCTGCTGTCGCACAACGGCATGGACGTGGACCTCAAGATGGCCAGCCGTGTGACCGGCATCGACGCCATCTTCGGCGGCCACACGCACGACGGCGTGCCGGCCCCGACGATTGTCGAGAACGCCGGCGGCAAGACGCTGGTGACCAACGCCGGCTCCAACGGCAAGTTCCTCGGTGTGATGGACTTCGACGTGCGCGACGGCAAGGTGCGCGACTTCCGCTACAAGCTGCTGCCGGTGTTCTCCAACCTGCTGCCGGCCGACGCCGAGATGCAGGCACTCATCGACAAGGTGCGTGCGCCGTACATGGATACGCTGTCCGAGAAGCTCGCCGTCACCGAGGGCCTGCTCTACCGCCGCGGCAACTTCAACGGCTCGTGGGACCAGTTGCTTGTGGATGCGCTGATGACCGAACTGGATGCCGAGATCGCCTTCTCGCCGGGTTTCCGCTGGGGCACTTCCCTGCTGCCGGGCGACACCATCACGATGGAACACCTGCTCGACCAGACCGCCATCACCTATCCCTGGACCACGGTCACCAACATGAGCGGCGAGATGATCAAAACCGTGCTGGAGGATGTCTGCGACAACCTCTTCAACCCCGATCCCTACTACCAGCAGGGCGGCGACATGGTGCGCGTGGGGGGGCTGCAGTACAGCTGCGATCCGATGGCCGGCATGGGTCAGCGCATCGGAGACATGATGCTCAACGGCAAGCCCATCGACCCGAGCAAGACCTACAAGGTCGCCGGCTGGGCGCCGGTGGCCGAGGCGGCGCGCGACTCCGGTCCCCCGGTATGGGAGGTGGTGGGTCGGTACCTGCGTGATCAGAAGGTCATACGGCAGGTGGACATCAACATGCCCAAGCTCAAGGGCATGGACGGCAATCCGGGTCTGGCCTGACCCAGCGCCGGCCGCAGGCCGGCACGTTCTCTCCGGGCGGGCCGCCTCACCTCAGGGTGTGGCGGCCCGTTTTTCATTGCCGGCCTTTCGGCAGGGCCGCATGCGGGCGAGGGGCTACCGTATCCCTGCGCAGATGCACGACTGCAGTTGCCATCCTGAGGCGGACGTTTCGCCCGGCTTGGAGGCGGCGGTCCCGTCACTGCATGTACGTGCTGCGATCGAAAGCCCGTCGACTTCATTCCATGCATCAACTCCGGATCGCTGAGCGCTAAGTCTTATAACTTTTATATGATGTAATTTTTCATATCGTGAAAGTCTGTTTTGCTTTTGGCCAGCGCGCGGTGTGGCGGCGCTATAATGCGAGCCTCGAACAGCCGGTTGGGCCTTGCGAGGCGCCGCGGAGCACACAGGTTCCGGGCGTGCGCAATAAGCCGGGTGCCGGGCAGGAGATGCTTGCGGATGCGCGCACGCTCCAGCCTGACCCGGGTGCCGTCCCCTCCGGCGTGCTGGCGCACGCGGGCCACCGCCCCTTGAGCCATGCTTCGATCCGCGCACCCAGACCATGAGGGAGAACCAAGCAATGTCGCAGCAGCCGACCATCTTCTACACCATCACCGACGAAGCGCCGATGCTGGCGACCGCCGCCTTCCTGCCGGTGGTCCGTGCCTTTGCCGCGCCGGCCGGCATCAAGGTCGAGGAAGCCGACATCTCGCTGGCGGGCCGCATCCTGGCGGAGTTTCCCGACTTCCTGAGCGAGGAGCAGAAGGTCCCCAACACGCTGGCCGAACTGGGCGCGCTGACGCTGCAGCCGGACGCCAACATCATCAAGCTGCCCAACATCTCGGCGTCGGTGTCGCAGCTCAAGGCTGCCGTGAAGGAACTGCAGGGCAAGGGTTACAAGGTGCCGGATTTCCCGGAGGACCCGAAGAGCGAGGAAGACAAGGCCATCAAGGAGCGCTACGCGAGGTGTCTGGGTTCTGCGGTGAACCCGGTGCTGCGCGAAGGCAACTCCGACCGCCGCGCCCCGCTGGCGGTGAAGAACTACGCCCGCAAGCATCCGCACTCCATGGGCGAGTGGAAGCAGTGGTCGAAGACCCACGTCTCGCACATGCACCACGGCGACTTCTACCACGGCGAGAAGTCGATGACGCTGGACCGCGCGCGCGACGTGAAGATGGAGCTGATCACCGCGTCGGGCAAGACCATCGTGCTCAAGCCCAAAGTCGCGCTGCAGGACGGCGAGATTATCGACTCGATGTTCATGAGCAAGAAGGCGCTGTGCGAGTTCTACGAGCGCGAGCTCGAGGACTGCCGCGAGGCCGGCATCCTGTTCTCGCTGCACGTGAAGGCCACGATGATGAAGGTCTCGCACCCGATCGTGTTCGGCCATTGCGTCAAGATCTACTACCGCGAGGCGTTCGAGAAGCACGGCAAGCTGTTCGACGAGCTGGGCATCAACGTCAACAACGGCATGGTCGACCTCTACGACAAGATCAAGACCCTGCCGGAATCGCAGCGCGACGAGATCATCCGCGACCTGCACGCCTGCCAGGAGCATCGTCCCGAACTGGCCATGGTGGATTCCGCCAAGGGCATCACCAACTTCCATTCGCCCAACGACGTCATCGTCGATGCCTCCATGCCGGCCATGATCCGTCAGGGCGGCAAGATGTGGGGGGCGGACGGCAAGCCGCACGACTGCAAGGCGGTGATGCCGGAATCGACCTTCGCCCGCATCTACCAGGAGATGATCAATTTCTGCAAATGGCACGGCAACTTCGATCCGAAGACCATGGGCACCGTGCCCAACGTCGGCCTGATGGCGCAGAAGGCGGAGGAATACGGTTCCCACGATAAGACCTTCGAGATCCCGGAGGCGGGAGTCGCCAACATCACCGATCTCGCCACCGGCGAAGTGCTGTTGTCGCAGAACGTCGAAGCCGGTGACATCTGGCGCATGTGCCAGGTCAAGGACGCGCCGATCCGCGACTGGGTCAAGCTGGCCGTGACGCGTGCCCGCAACTCCGGCATGCCGGCGATCTTCTGGCTGGACCCCTATCGCCCGCACGAGAACGAGGTGATCAAGAAGGTCCGGACCTACCTCAAGGATCACGACACCAGCGGGCTGGACATCCAGATCATGTCGCAGGTGCGCGCCATGCGTTACACGCTGGAGCGCGTCGCCCGCGGTCTCGACACCATTTCGGTGACCGGCAACATCCTGCGCGACTATCTCACCGACCTGTTCCCCATCATGGAACTCGGCACCTCGGCCAAGATGCTCTCCATCGTCCCGCTGATGAACGGCGGCGGCCTGTACGAGACCGGCGCCGGCGGCTCCGCACCCAAGCACGTGCAGCAACTGGTGGAAGAGAACCACCTGCGCTGGGATTCGCTGGGTGAATTCCTTGCACTGGCGGTGTCGCTGGAGGAGCTTGGCATCAAGAACGACAATGCCAAGGCCAAGATTCTGGCGAAAACGCTCGATGAGGCTACCGGCAAGCTGCTGGATCTCGACAAGTCGCCCTCGCGTCGCACCGGCGAACTCGACAACCGCGGTAGCCAGTTCTACCTGACCCTGTACTGGGCCCAGGCCTTGGCCGCGCAAGGCGAGGATGCCGAACTGGCCGCCTTCTTCGCGCCGCTGGCAAGATCCTTGGCCGAGCGCGAGCAGCAGATCATTGAGGAACTGAAGGTCGTGCAGGGGCAGGCCGTGGACATCGGCGGCTACTACAAGGTCGATACCGCCAAGTGCAAGGCGGTGATGTGCCCCAGCGCCACCTTCAATGCTGCGCTGGCTGCGGTGGCCTGAGCGTCACGCGATCCAGGCCCCGTCTCGGGGTCTGCTGAACAGAAAAGCGCCGGGTATTCCCCGGCGTTTTTTTACGCGTCTAAGGGCTGACTGCACGGTGTCGCACGGGCGGGATCGCGCGGGCAACAAAAAAGCCACGGCATGCCGTGGCTTTTTCTCTGCAGTGAGCCGAGGATCAGGCCGCTGCGGTGCGCGGGATGTGGTGCTGCTGGGCAAACACGCGCTGGGCGGCGGTGATGGCAGCGCCCTGTTCGACCCGGACGCCGTTGGCGTCGAGCACCATTTCCATGGCCGACAGCGCGCCGAGCACGTTCTCTTCGCGCGCCGAGTAGCCCATCAGGCCGAAGCGCCAGATCTTGCCGGCGAGCGGGCCGAGGCCGGCGCCGATCTCGACGGAATATTCGTCGAGCAGGGTGCGGCGCACCAGCTTGTCGTCCACGCCCTCGGGCACCCAGACCGCGTTCATCTGCGGCAGGCGCGCACCTTCTGCCACGACGAACTTCAGGCCCAGCGTGTCGAGGCCGGCCTTGAGTGCTTCGTGATGGCGTTGGTGGCGAGCCCAGGCGTGCTCCAGCCCTTCGGCGGCGAGCAGACGCAGGGCCTCATGCAGGCCGTACAGGCTGTTGCCCGGTGCGGTGTGATGGTAGGTGCGCTGCGTGGCGCTCCAGTAATCCAGCACCAGGTTGAGGTCCATGAACCAGCTCTGGACGCGGGTCTTGCGTGCCTTGACCTTGGCGATGGCGCGGTCGGAGAAGCTCACCGGCGACAGGCCCGGCGTGCACGACAGGCACTTCTGCGTGGCCGAATACACGGCATCGACGCCCCAGGCGTCGATCAGCACCGGTGTGCCACCCAGCGAGGTGACGGTATCGACAATGGTCAGTGCGTCGTACTTGCGCGCGATGTCGCACAGCGTCTGTGCGTCGGACTGCGCGCCGGTCGAGGTCTCGGCGTGCACGAAAGCCACCACGGCAACACCCGGGTTGGCTTTCAGCGCATCTTCGAGCTTCTGCGGGTCGACCGGTTTGCCCCAGTCTTCCTCGACCACGATGGCCGTGCCGCCACAGCGTTCGACGTTCTCGATCATGCGGCCGCCGAACACCCCGTTGCGGCACACGATGACCTTGTCACCCGGCTCGACGAGGTTCACGAAGCAGGCTTCCATGCCGACCGAACCGGGGCCGGACATCGGGAAGGTCAACGCGTTCTTGGTCTGGAAGGCGTAACGCATCAGCGTTTTCAGCTCTTCCATCATCTTGACGAAGATCGGATCCAGGTAGCCGATGACGTCCTGCGCGAGTGCCGACTTGACCTGCGGATGAAGGTCGGACGGGCCCGGGCCGAGCAGGATGCGATGCGGCGGGTGGAAGGTATCGATGTCGAGCGTGGGCTGGACGGCGAGGGACAAGGCGGCACCTCGATGGTGAGTCGGAAAAGAGCGCAATTATAGCACTTGACGTCTTCTTGTTTCGCGTGTTTGCACAAGGTTTTGTGCAGTCCGGGCTTCGGCTGCGGAGAACCTGAAGCGGGCCGTCAAGGTGTGTCTTGCCTGGCGGACTGTTCAAAAAAAACCCCCGGTCAGGACCGGGGGTGCAAGCACGCGGGCAAAAGTCCGCAGTGGAAGTGGCTGGTGTATCTGCGGCATGCGTGGAATCCGGTTTCGCGTGTGGAATCGCGATTCTTCTCGGCACCACGACTGGCTGCATCGTGGGTCAGAGTATGTTGGTCGAAACTTACAGGAGCCTTAAACCGCGCAGGTTTTTGCGGTTTCAGCGCGCGCCGTCATCCCGCCGTGCAGCGAGGTGCTGGCGGTCGAGGCGGTTCATGCGTCGGGCGTGGATGCCGATGATGACGAGGAAGAGGATGGGGGCGCCCTGCGCGAAGATGTAGAAGGCGAGGGGAACGCCGAACAGCGTGTGTTCGTTGATCTCGCGCGCGAACAGGGCCGTGCCGAGCACCACGATGAACCACAGCAGCAACAGCACGGTGGTCAGCAGGCGGTTACGTCGCCAGTGACTGCGCAGGGCTTCGGTGTCGGTGTTGCGGTTCATGGCTGGAGTTTCCGCTGAGGCGGCGTGCGCTGCAAGCGGCGGGGCGGAAAAGCACAACGGCGCCGCAGGGGCGCCGTTGTGCTTGTTGCAGCCGGGCTCAGTGCTCGGCTTTCACGGCTAGGCGCCAGCGGTGCAGCAGCGGCTCGGTGTAGCCGTTGGGCTGGGCGCAGCCTTCGAAGATCAGCTCGGATGCGGCGCGGAAGGCGATCGAGTGCTCGAAGTCCTCGCTCATCGGGCGGTAGGCGGGATCGTGCGCATTCTGGCCATCCACCACCGCGGCCATGCGACGCAGCACGTCACGCACTTCCTGTTCCGAGCACACGCCGTGGCGCAGCCAGTTGGCGATGTGCTGGCTGGAGATGCGCAGCGTGGCGCGGTCCTCCATCAGGCCCACGTCGTTGATGTCGGGCACCTTGGAGCAGCCCACGCCCTGGTCGATCCAGCGCACCACGTAGCCGAGGATGCCCTGGGCGTTGTTCTCGAGCTCCTGACGGATCTCGGACGGGCTCCATTCGGCCTTCTCCACCACCGGCACGGTCAGGATGTCGTCGAGTAGCGCGTCACGCTCGGCGGCGTAGTCGCATTCGCTCTCCATGCGTTCCTGCAGGGCGGCGACATCGACTTCGTGATAGTGCAGCGCGTGCAGCGTGGCGGCGGTGGGCGACGGCACCCACGCGGTGTTGGCGCCGGCCTGCGGGTGCACGACCTTCTGCTCCAGCATGGCAGCCATGCGGTCGGGCATGGCCCACATGCCCTTGCCGATCTGGGCACGTCCGCGCAGGCCGCAGGCTAGGCCGGCGACGACGTTGTGACGTTCGTAGGCGGCAATCCACGGCGTGGCCTTCATGGCCGTCTTGCGGATCATCGGGCCGGCTTCCATGGCAGTGTGGATCTCGTCGCCGGTGCGGTCGAGGAAGCCGGTGTTGATGAAGGCGACGCGGGCTTTCGCGGCGGCAATGCAGGCGGCGAGGTTGATCGAGGTGCGGCGCTCCTCGTCCATGATGCCGAGCTTGATGGTCTCGTGCGGCAGGCCGAGCAGGCGCTCGACGCGGCCGAACAGTTCGTCGGCGAGGGCCACTTCGGCCGGGCCGTGCATCTTCGGCTTGACGATGTAGATGCTGCCGGCGCGCGAATTGCGGCGCGATTTCAGGTCGTGCAGCGAAATCAGGCTGCCCACCACGGCGTCGAGCAGTTCTTCCGGAATCTCGCTGCCGTCATCAAGCAGCACGGCCGGGCAGCTCAGCAGCGAGCCGACATTGCGCAGGAACATCAGCGAGCGGCCGTGCAGGGTCAGCGTGCTGCCGTCGGGCGCGACGTACTCGCGGTCGGCGGCGAGCGTGCGGCGCACGGTCTGGCCGTCCTTGTCGAAGGTGGTGGCCAGCGTGCCCTGCATCAGCCCCAGCCAGTTGCGATAGGCGAGCACCTTGTCTTCGGCGTCCACCGCGGCAATGGAGTCTTCGAGGTCGATGATGGTGGTCAGGGCGGCTTCCACCACCACGTCGCTGATGCCCGCCGGATCGGCGCGCCCGGTCTGGGTGTCGCGGTCGATCTGGATGTCGAAGTGCAGGCCGTTGTGGCGCAGCAGTACCGAGCTCGGGGCGTCGGCGTCGCCCTGATGACCGGCGAACTGTGCGGCGTTGACCAGGCTCGTCTCCGCGCCGTCGGCCAGGCGTGCGATGAGGCGGCCGTTGCGCACGCGCAGCGACTGGATGAGATTCCACTGGCCGTTTGCCAGCGGCACGCTGCGATCCAGCAGTTCGCGCACGCGCGCAACCACCTTCTTGCCGCGCACCGGGTTGTAGCCGGCGCCGCGCTCCGCGCCATCGGTGTCGGGGATGGCGTCCGTGCCGTACAGCGCGTCATACAGGCTGCCCCAGCGCGCATTCGCGGCGTTCAGCGCATAGCGCGCGTTGGTCACCGGCACGACCAGCTGCGGGCCGGCAATGCGGCTGATCTCGTCATCCACATTCTGCGTGGTGACCTTGAACGGCGCCGGCGCCGGTGCGAGATAGCCGATGGACTCCAGGAAGCTGCGGTAAGCCGCCATGTCGCGGACCGGGCCCGGGTGGGCGCGATGCCAGGCGTCGAGTTCTCCCTGCAGGCGGTCGCGTTCCGCGAGCAGTGCGCGCACGCGCGGGGCAAGCTCGTGCGCGAGCGCGCTGAAATCGCTCCAGAACCGCTGCGCGTCGATGCCGGTGCCGGGCAGGGCTTCGGCTTCGATGAAGCGATGCAGGCGTGCGTCGACGGCCAGTCGATGGCACTCGATGCGGGAAGTCATGGAGTGGGCCTCCGTGTGCTGGAAGGGGTTGGAGGTCGGGTGCTGGGCCGGCGCCGCGTCGGCGGCCTGCCCGGAATGTCGGTCGAGAATCATTGAGCGCTCCTGTCGATGGCGAAAACGATGAAATCGACGGGGATGCGGGTCGGCCCGGGTGTGACGGCCGACCTTCCCCGTATCGTTCGCGGCGCGCTGCTTGCGAAGGTCGTCCGCAAATCCGCACTGCAGATGCCGGGGCGTACCCTTTCGGGGTCGACCAGGTCTTGTAAAAGATACAACACCCAGGGTGGTGGGAGATGTCTTTGTAGGTCAAGTTTTGGTGCGATGCAATATAGTACTTATACGTATACATAGCCGCATTGATCTGCCGCTGTCCGTGGTGCTCGTATAAATCATCAATAAGGACAGTTGTTTGTGTAAATCCGTTTTGACGGCGTCTGAGAGTTTCGTGACGAGTGCTTTTATATAAGACTGGTTGTGGTGCATTGCGGAATAAATGTAAGCAAGCCGTCAGATTGCCGTAGGCGACGCTGTGGGCCGTCGTGCGCGCATTGCCATGGGTGCGCAGCGAGGGCAAGCTTGTGCGCTGCACGGCATCGCAGGAGAGAGCGCGGCATGCACCATGAAGACCACTATGTATTTGCGCCGCCCGTGCGGCCGAGCCTGCCGGTGCGTGGCACCGCGCAGCACTTTCCCGTCCATCGCATCTACTGCATCGGGCGCAATTACGCCGCGCATGCGGTGGAGATGGGGCACGACCCGGAACGGGAGCCTCCGTTCTTTTTCCAGAAGAGTCCCGACAACCTGCTGGTGGCGGCGGACTTTCCTTACCCGGGACAGAGCGCTGACGTGCAGTACGAATTCGAGCTGGTGGTGGCGCTCGGGCGGGGCGGGCGCAACGTGCCGGTCGGGCAGGCGCTCGAACTGGTGTTCGGCTACGGAGTCGGCCTCGACATGACGCGCCGGGACCTGCAGGCGGAGGCCAAGAAGCTCGGCCGTCCGTGGGATGCGGGCAAGGCCTTCGAACACTCCGCGCCGTGTTCCGAACTGGTTCCGGTGTCGCGCATCGGTCACCCCGAGCGGGGGGCGATCATCTTCCGCGTCAATGGCGAGGTACGCCAGAGCGGTGACCTGAGTCAGATGATCTGGAAGATCGCCGAGCAGATCTCGATCCTGTCGCGTTTCTTCGAACTGCAGCCGGGCGATCTGATCATGACCGGCACGCCGGCCGGTGTGGGCGCCATCCAGCGCGGCGACGTGATGGAAGGTGAAGTCGAAGGCGTCTGCGGAATCCGCCTGAAAGTGGTGTGATGCGCGGTTGATGCCGTGCTTCGGGTCGGGTATATTTGCGACCCTTCGCTGCTGTAGCTCAGTCGGTAGAGCAACTGATTCGTAATCAGTAGGTCACCAGTTCGATTCCGGTCAGCAGCACCAGAACAGACGCGGCACCCGATTTCGGGTGCCGCGTTTTCATTTGCGGGTCGCCAGACCTTGCATCAGCCTGACATGGCAGACGCGCGAAGCAGCATCCGGCCGCTGCGTACAGTCCGCGATATCCACAATTGTCGTCCTCTCCGGCGCGGGAATACCCTGCATCACACCCTTGTATATATACATAAGGCTTGCTTATGTCTGAGCGGGGGCAAAGGAAGGTGCAGCCTGTCAGTTCCGGTCCGCCGGGCTGTCGTGAGGAGGAGCCTTCGGTGCAGTGCGAATACCAGAAAAACAGGATCAGGCGTTCTGTCCGTGCTTGCGGTCGGAGCAATTGATGGCAGCAGCACCCTTTCGCAGTACATCAAAACGGAGGAGAGATAAATGGAGACCGAAGTCAAAACGACCCAGGCCGAGCCGGTGAAGCAGCCGTCGCGCCGCAAGTTTCTGACGACCGCGTCGGTCGGTGCCGCAGGCGCGGCGATCACGGGTTTCCCGATGATCGCGGTTGCCCAGTCGCCGGTCGTGCTGAAGATGCAGGGCGCGTGGGGCGCCAAGGACGTCTTCAACGAGATGGCCGAGGAATACGTCAAGCGCGTCAATGAAATGGCCGAAGGCCGCATGCGCATCGACTATCTGGTGGGCGGTTCCGTCGTCAAGCCGTTCGAGGTCATGGACGCCACGTCCAAGGGCGTGATCGATGCAGGTCACCAGGTGGCCGTGTATTGGTACGGCAAGAGCAAGGTCGCATCCCTGTTCGGCTCCGGTCCGGTCAGCGGTTGCGATGCCGCGCAGACCCTGGCGTGGATCCACAAGGAAGGCCAGGTGTTCTATGACGAGCTCGTCAAGAACCTCAACCTCAACGTGGTCGGCTTCTTCGCGATGCCGATGCCGACGCAGCCGCTGGGCTGGTTCAAGAAGCCCATCGCCAAGGCCTCCGAACTGAAGGGCTTCAAGTACCGCACCGTTGGTCTGGCTGCGGACCTGATGCAGGAACTGGGCATGCGCGTGACCCAGCTGCCGGGCGGCGAGATCGTCCCGGCGATGGAGCGCGGCGTGATCGATGCCTTCGAGTTCAACAACCCGACCTCGGACCGTCGTTTCGGCGCCCAGGACGTGGCCAAGAACTACATGATGGGCAGCTATCACCAGTCCATGGAGTTCTTCGAGATCATCTTCAACAAGAAGAAGTACGACGCGCTCCCGAACGACCTCAAGGCCATCCTGAAGTACGGCGCCGAGGCGGCCTCTACGGCCAACTACGCGCTCGCGATGGACCTGTACTCTTCCGACCTGCAGGCCCTGAAGGAAAAGGACAAGGTCAACATCCTCCGTACGCCGCAGGAGATCTTCGATGCACAGATCAAGGCGTGGGACGTGGTGACCGACCGTCTGGTCAAGGAAGATCCGTTCTTTGCCAAGGTCTGGGCCTCGCAGAAGGACTGGGCCAAGCGTGTTGGCTACTACCACTTCTTCAACAACGCCGATTACAAGGCTGCTTACGAGCACGTCTTCGGCAAGCTCGGTTTCTGACCGGGTACTCGCATCAACACGGCGACGGACTGCGGTCCGTTGCCGTGTCTCGCGGAGCGGCACTGCATGTTGATCCAATCCCTGCTGCATGGCATTGACCAGATTTCAAAATCGGTTGGCCATGCATTCGCCTGGTGCATCATCGTCCTGACGGTAGGCACCACCTATGAAGTTTTCGTTCGTTACGCGCTCAACGACCCGACGAGCTGGTCGTATGACATGAGTTACATCCTCTACGGGGGACTATTCCTGATGTCGGGGGCCTATGCGCTGTCGCGCGGGGCACACGTGCGCGGTGACGTGTTCTACCGGCTGATGCCGCCGCGCGTACAGGGCAGTCTCGAACTGTTCCTGTACATCATCTTCTTCTTCCCCGGCGTGATCGCGCTGTGCTACTCCGGCTGGTCCTACGGCATGGAGTCCTTCCGCATCGGCGAGCGCAGCGTTAACAGCCCGGTGGGCGTGCCGATCTGGCAGCTCAAGCTGATCATTCCGGCGGCCGGCGGACTGCTTGTCCTGCAGGGTATTGCGGAGGTGCTTCGCTGCATCATCTGTATCCGCACCGGCATGTGGCCTGAACGGCTGCATGACGTTGAAGAAATGGAAGCTACCGTGCTCAAGAATGCGCAGGCGCACGGACATGAAATCGAAGCCGGCGAGACCGCTCGGCTGCATGACGGCACGGGAGCCAGCAAATGACCGATCCGCAAATTGCCCTCCTGATGCTGGGTGGGTTCATCTTTGTCATCCTGTTGGGCTTTCCGATTGCCTTCACGCTGATCGCGATGGGCGTGGGCTTTGGCTACTACGCCTACTTCACCCCCGATCAGGCCTTCTTTGACAACCGGGTGTTCTACCTGCTGACGCAGAACACCTTCAGCGTCATGAACAATGACGTGCTCACGGCGATACCCCTGTTCCTCTTCATGGGATACATGGTCGAGCGATCCAACATCCTTGACCGCCTGTTCTTCAGCCTGCAGCTGGCCTTCCGCTTCGTGCCGGGGTCCATGGCCATTGCGGCGCTGGTGACCTGCACGCTGTTTGCCACGGCAACCGGCATCGTCGGCGCGGTTGTGACGCTGATGGGTCTGCTGGCCTTCCCGGCCATGATGAAGGCCGGCTACGACCGCAGGCTTTCCGCCGGCGTGATCGCAGCTGGCGGCACGCTCGGCATCCTGATCCCGCCCTCGATCATGCTCATCGTGTACAGCGCAACTGCCGGCGTGTCTGTGGTCAAGCTGTACGCGGCGGCCCTGATTCCGGGCTTGCTGCTGGCCAGCTTGTACGGCGCGTACATCGTCACCCGCGTGCTGATCAACCCTTCGCTTGCGCCCAAGCTGTCGCGCGAGCACACCGAAGGGGTCTCGCTGCTCCGCATCCTGCTGCTCATGCTGCAGGCGGTGGTGCCGCTCGCGACGCTGATCCTGGCTGTGCTTGGCTCCATCCTGTTCGGTCTCGCCACCCCGACCGAGGCGGCGGCCGTCGGCGCGTCCGGTGCGATCCTGCTGGCCGCTGCGTATCGTGCGTTGAACTGGGAGCGCCTGAAGGAAGCGGTGTTCCTGACCGCGCGTACCACGGCCATGGTGTGCTGGCTATTCGTCGGCTCCTGGACCTTCTCGTCGGTGTTCTCCTACCTCGGCGGTGAGCACGTGATCGAGAGCTTCGTGCTCGGTCTGGATCTCAACACCATCACCTTCCTGCTGCTCGCCCAGCTGATCATCTTCATCCTCGGCTGGCCGCTGGAGTGGAGCGAGATCATCATCATCTTCGTGCCGATCTTCCTGCCGCTGCTGCCGCACTTCGGTGTCGATCCGCTGTTCTTCGGTATCCTGATCGCCCTCAACCTGCAGACGTCCTTCCTGACACCACCGATGGCGATGGCGGCGTACTACCTCAAGGGGGTCGTGCCCAAGGGAAGCATCGAACTGGTCGAGATCTTCAAGGGGTGCATGCCGTTCCTGATGTTGGTGTTCGTGGCGATGGCCCTGGTCTACATCTTTCCGCAGCTGGTGTACTGGCTGCCGGACCTGTTCTACGGAAATTGAGGCTTAACGAAGCATATGGAAGGACTTAACTGGTTGTCCGCCCGTCAGCTTGCACAGGGTATTCGTGACGGGGTGTTCAGTTCGGAGGATGTAGTGCGTGCGTGTCTGGCCCAGATCGAGGCCCGCGAACCGGAAGTGCAGGCCTGGGCGTACCTCGATACCGAACACGCGCTGACCATTGCGCGCAAGGCCGACAAGTGGCGCAGCGAAGGGAAGCCGCTGGGGCCGTTGCACGGCGTGCCGGTGGGGGTGAAGGACATCATCGACACCGCCGACATGCCGACCGAGGATGGCACGGTGCTGCACTCGGGCCGCAGCCCGCACATCGACGCCAAGATCGTCGACGTGCTGCGTTCCGCCGGTGCGGTGATCCTGGGCAAGACGGTGACCACCGAACTGGCCACCATGTCGCCGGGCAAGACGCGCAACCCGCACAACCCGGAGCACACCCCCGGGGGGTCGTCGAGCGGTTCGGCGGCTGCGGTTGCGGCTGGCATGGTGCCGCTCGCGCTAGGCACCCAGACCAACGGTTCGGTGATCCGGCCGGCGTCGTTCTGCGGGGTGTTCGGCTTCAAGCCGACCCGTGGGCTGGTGTCCTCGCGCGGCATCCTGCAGCAGTCTCCGCCGCTCGACCAGGCGGGTTGTTTCGCCCGTTCGGTCGAAGACATCGCACTGATCGGCGAGCTCATCGCGGCCTATGACGAGTACGAGCCGGCCATGCGTCCGCGCGCGGCCATCCCGATGCTCCGGGTGTGCGAAGAAGAACCGCCGCTGACGCCCACGCTGGCGCTGATCCGCACCCCGTGGTGGGATCAGCTCGACGAGGACGTGCGCGAGGGCTTCGGCGAGTTGATCGCCCATCTGGGCGACCAGGTCGGCGAGTTCATCCTGCCGGATTCCTCCGCCCAGGTGCTCGACTGGCACAAGACCATCATGGAAGCGGACATCGCGGCCAGCTACGAGAGTGACTACGAGCGGGGCAAGGAAAAGATGTCCGACACCCTGCGCGCGCAGATCGAGCGTGGCCGCGCCATCACCGTGGTGGACTATCGCCGCGCCGAAGCACGCATCGAGCCGATCACCGACTCGCTCGACGAAGTCTTTGACCGCTTCGACGCCATCATCACCCCGTCCGCTCACGGGCCTGCGCCGCACGGGCTGGATTCCACCGGCAATCCGCAGTTCTGCACGCTGTGGACCTTCTGCGGCATGCCGGCCATCAATCTGCCCCTGCTGAGCGCGGGCAACGGTCTGCCGGTGGGGGTGCAACTGGTCGGGCGCGTCGGTGACGACGCACGATTGCTGCGCACCGCGCGCTGGCTGGTGGCCTCGCTGACGGCCGCCGAATAAAGGAGAACCTCAAATGGGCTTCAAACTTTTCGCGGGTTTGCTCGGACTGGCCTCCCTTACGGCCTTCCTGTTGCCGCCGCTGTTCAAGATCAAGGAGGTCGCGATGGGCGCCGTGGTGCTCATCGGCATCGGCATGGCCGCCTATGAGTTCTACGAGTCCATGCGCAGCAAGGAGGACTGATCATCAAGCCGAAGATCCTCGTCGCGCGTCAGGTGTTTCCGGAGGTCATCGAACACCTCGCGCCGCATTTCGACATCGACTACAACGACCGCGACGCACCGCTGCCGGCCGACGAGCTGAAGGCGCGTCTGTCCGACAAGGTCGGCGCCATCACCATGCTGTCGGACCGCATCGACGCCACAGTGCTCGCTGCCGCGCCGAACGTGAAGGCCGTGTGCAACGTCGCCGTCGGCTACAACAACTTCGACCTGCCGGCCATCACCGCCGCCGGCGTGATGGCCACCAACACGCCGGGCGTGCTCAACGACACCACCGCCGATACGGCGTGGGCGCTGATCCTGTCGGCTGGTCGCCGCATCGTCGGCGCGGACCGCTGGGTGCGCGAAGGGCAGTGGAAGGGCTGGAAGTTCCGCGACGACTGGCTCGGCTCCGACATCCACCACGCCACGCTTGGCATTCTCGGCATGGGCCGTATCGGTCAGGCCGTGGCGCGCCGTGCGCTGGGCTTCGACATGCGCGTGATCTACCACAACCGCTCGCGCCTCACGCCCGAGCAGGAAGCCGCCTGCAAGGCGAGCTGGGTCGAGCGCGACACGCTGTTGGCCGAGGCCGATTTCCTGGTGCTGCTGCTGCCGTATTCGCCGGCCACCCACCACGTCATCGGTGCGGCGGAAATCGCGAAGATGAAGCCGTCCGCGCATCTCATCAACATCGCGCGCGGCGGCATCGTCGATGACGCGGCGCTGATCGAGGCACTGCAGCAGCGCCGCATCGCCGGCGCCGGGCTGGATGTGTTCGAGAACGAACCGGCACTCGACGAGCGTTACTTCGCGCTCGACAACGTCGTGCTCACGCCCCACATCGGCTCGTCCACCCGCGCCACGCGGCTGGCCATGGCCATGCTCGCAGCAGACAACCTCATCGCTGCGCTGTCCGGCAAGCAGCCGCCCAGCCTGCTCAACCCGGAAGTAAAGCCGCGCTGATCCACCTCCGTTACCGGCGGCCGAGCGGCCGTCAGGTGACGGAGCGTTCTACGGGCAGGCCGGCGGCCTGCCACTCCGCCACGCCGTCGCTGATCTTGCGCACGCGGTAGCCGTGTGCGGCGAGCAGCTTCACCGCTTCGTCCGAGAGCAGGCAGAAGGGGCCGCGGCAGTAGGCCACGATGTCGCGTTCGCGCGGCAACTCGTGAAGGCGACGTTCCAGTTCAGCGAGTGGCAGCGAAAGCGCGAACGGCAGGTGTGCCGCTGCGTATTCCTCCTGCGGGCGCACGTCGATCACCACCACGTCGCCGCGTCGTGCGCGCTCGAGCAGTTCGCTGCGGCCGAACTCCTGCAGCGCGTCAGGCGCGGCCATCATCTGGCCCAGCGCCACGC
The DNA here is from genome assembly GCA_033837965.1 of Pseudazoarcus pumilus. GTDB lineage: Bacteria > Pseudomonadota > Gammaproteobacteria > Burkholderiales > Rhodocyclaceae > Pseudazoarcus > Pseudazoarcus pumilus_A. Next base: position 11,439 of record JAJLLM010000011.1, on the reverse strand, counting down.
GCAGTTCCACCAGATGTTCCTCGGCGACCTCGCGCAGCTTCACGCTGAGGCTGGCCACGTCGTCGCCGGCCAGACGGTAAAACATGTGTTTGCCGTCGCGCCGCGGGTGCACCAGCCGCGCGTCGCGCAGCGCCTTCAGATGCGCGCTGGCGAGCTTCATGGTGATGCCCACTTCCAGTGCCAGGGTGTCGACGGTCTTTTCGCCCTGAGCGAGCATTTCCAGCATCTCGAGCCGTTTCGGGCTGGAGACGGCCTTGCCGATGCGGGCCACCTGTTCGTACAGCAGGTCCTTGGTATTGCGGCTGTCCATGGGATGCCTTCGGAGTCAGTTCTTGGCGCCGGCGTTACGCGGCCGGCTGCCCAGCCATACCGCGCTGGCTGCGACCAAGGCGATCAGGGGCAGCATGGCGAGATTGAGTGCAGCCCAGCCGGCGACGTGCAGCAGTTGCCCGGCCAGCAGCGAACCCAGCGCCACCAGCGAGAAGATGAGCAGGTCGTTCACGCCCTGCACCTTGCCGCGTTCGGACTCGGAATGCGCCGTGGAGAGTAGTGCGCTGCCACCGATGAAGAGGAAGTTCCAGCCCACGCCGAGCAGTACCAGTGCGATCCAGAACAGCAGCAGAGCGGAGCCGAGCGTGGCAGTGATTGCGGAGCCGGCGAGCAGCAAGCAGCCGGCCAGCAGGATGCGTGCGTGGCCGAAGCGCGCGATCAGGGATCCGGTGAAGAAGGACGGCGCGAACATGCCGAGCACATGCCACTGCATGATGAAGGCCACGTCCGACATGGGGTAGCCGAGGTTGCTCATGGCCAGCGGTGTGGCGGTCATCACGAGAATCATGATGGCGTAGCCGCTGGCGGCGGCCAGCGCTGCGACGATGAAGCGACGGCTGCGCGCAATCTCGCCCATCGGGCGCTGCGGGTCGCCGGCCTTGGGCTCGCCGGCGGGCGGTACATGCAGGAAGACGAGCAGGCCGATGGCCACCAGCGCGAGGAGGGCGATCACCAGATACGGCCCGCCGGACGGCACGGCGGCGATCCAGCCGGAAGCGAAGTTGGCGTTCCATGGTCCGACGAAGGCCGCGACCACTCCGCCGACCATGACGAAGGACATGGCGCGCGGGCGGAAGGCCGGGCTAGCGACGTCGGCCGCGGCGAAGCGGTAATACATCGCGAAGCCCTGATACAGGCCGAGCAGCAGGTTGCCAAGGCAGAACAGCCAGAACGATTGCCACGCCACCGCCGCGAACGCCAGCAGTCCGCCACCGACGCCGCCCAGCAGCGAACCGAAAATGAAGCCTGCGCGACGACCGACGCGTTTCATGTACAGCGAGGCAGGCAGCGTGGAGGCCACAGTGCCGAGCATCATCATGGCGATGGGCAGCGTGGCCAAGCCGGGATCCGGGCCGAGTGCGCGGCCGACCACGCCGCTGAGTGTCATGACCGTGACCGAGGCCACCATGAACAGGGTTTGCGCGATGACCAGGATGGCAACGTTGAGGCGTTCGGTGATGTACGGACTCATGGCGGTTTCCGGGATGGGTTGGGGCATCATACTCCAGTGATCATTGGATTATTGTGCGTGGAATGCCTGCTGGGGATTACGCTTGATGTTCTGGAGGCCGAGTAGCCGGGCAGGAAATGCTTGCGAAAACAATCTAACGAATATTAGAGTGTTGTGCTGCCCCCGACCCTGGTGGCGCGCATGGGAGAAAATTCGCATGAACTTCGAGCAGTTCATTCTGCAAAGCGAACCGGTCATCCGCCTGGGCTTCTTCGTCGGCGTATTCGCCGCCGTCGCCCTGTGGGAGGTGTTCGCGCCTCGCCGTGCGCTCACACTTGGCCGCGCCATGCGCTGGGCCTCGAATCTGGGCATCGTCGCGCTCAACACCTTGATCGTTCGCCTGCTGTTCCCGGCGGCCGCGGTGGGCGTGGCGGCTTTCTGCGCGGCCGAGGGCTGGGGGCTGCTCAACCATTTTGCCGTGCCGGTCTGGCTGGCCGTGGTGCTGGCGGTGATCGCGCTGGATTTCGTGATCTGGTTGCAGCACGTGCTGGTGCATGCTGTGCCGGTCCTGTGGCGGCTGCACCGCGTACATCACGCCGACCTGGACTACGATGTGACGACCGGTGGGCGCTTTCATCCGCTCGAGATCGTGCTGTCGATGCTGATCAAGTTTGCCGCCATCGCGCTGTTGGGTGCGCCGGTGGTTGCGGTGGTGATTTTCGAGGTCTTGCTCAACGCCACCTCGATGTTCAACCACGGCAACCTGCGCCTGCCGGCCGGGCTGGATCGCGTGTTGCGCTGGTTCGTCGTCACGCCCGACATGCACCGTGTGCACCACTCGGTGCATCCGGATGAAACCAACTCCAACTACGGCTTCAATCTGCCCTGGTGGGACCGCCTGTTCGGCACCTACCGCGCGCGGCCGCGCGACGGCCACGAGGGCATGACCATCGGACTGCACGAGTATCGCGACCCGCAGGTGGCCGACCGTCTGCCCGGCATGCTGATGATCCCGTTCCGTGACGGCCGCCGGCCTGTCGACGGGGAGGACGGACGATGAGTGCACGCAGCAGCTGTCCTCTGGCGCCATTGAGTGTCGTGCTGGCGCTCGGCGCCGTGCTTGCCATCCTGACCGGCGGGCTGGGGTATCGAGCCGGCTGGTGGCATTTCCTGATCGGCCTGCGCATCGCCGAATGGGCCGCCTATGCGTCCGCCGTGGCCCTCGTGCTGGGGTTGGTCGGAGTGTGGATGTCGCGCGGCGCGGAGGCTAAGCGGGGCTTCATCGCAGCATTGCTCGGTATCGCGCTGGCGCTACCGGTGGTGGGAGTGGCGTTGCAGTGGGAAATTTCCGCGCGCAATCATCCGCCGATCAACGATATCAGCACCGATCTGGACGACCCTCCGGTGTTCTGGGACACGCCCGATCCGGCCGACCACCCCGGTACGCAGGTGGCCGAGTTGCAGCGCCAGGGCTATCCCGATCTGGCCCCGCTGCAGATTGCGCTGCCGCCGCAACAGGCTTTCGAGCGGGCGCTGGCCTTGGTGCGGGAGCGCGGCTGGGAGGTGATTGCCGCCGATGACGTCGAGCTGCGCATCGAAGCCACTGCCAGCAGCCGGCTGTACGGATTTACCGACGAGATCGTGATCCGCGTCCGCGAGACTCCCGATGGCGCGCGCATCGACCTGCGCTCACGCTCGCGTCTGGGGCGCATCGACCGCGGCGTGAATGCCGCGCGTATCCGCGCCTTCTTCGCCGATCTGGCACCCCGTCTGCAAGGAGATCGCTCGTGAGCACCACGCTTTTTATCCTCAATGACGCGCCCTATGGCAACGAGCGCGCCTACAACGCCCTGCGTCTGGCCGGCGCACTGGCCGGCCGGGAGGGTGAACAGGTGCGCCTGTTCCTGCTCGCCGATGCGGTGGCCTGCGCCAAGTCCGGGCAGAAGGTGCCGCAGGGCTACTACAACGTGAATCTGATGCTCGGCAAGGTGATCCGCGCCGGCGAGGTCGGCGTATGCGGCACCTGCATGGACGCGCGTGGCCTGACCGAGCCGGACCTGCAGGAAGGTGCGCGCCGCTCGACGTTGGCCGAGCTTGCCGAGTGGACCGCCACGGCCGACAAGGTGCTGGTTTTCTGATGCTTCACTTCAACAACGGAGTTCCCATGCGTTCCCGTCACATCCTTGCCGTACTCATGGCTTCGGCCCCGTTCATGTTGCTGTCCCCCGCCCACGCTGACAGCAAGGCCGCCGCCATCGATGAGATGGAGGCCTATCTGGACTTCGTCGAGTACGGCGGCGGGGTGATTTTTGCCGAGCAGATTCCGCGCGAGGACTGGGCGCGCTTTTACGTCATCGATGCGCGCGACGCCGGGCAGTTCGCCGTCGGCCACATTGACGGTGCGCGCAACCTCGACTGGCGCCGCGTACTTGCCGAGCGCGACAGCATTCCTCGCGACCAGCCGGTGCTGGTCTACTGCAACACCGGTTCGCTGTCGGCACAGGCCGGCTTCGCGCTGCGCGTCGCCGGCTGGGAGAACGTGCTGATCCTGCAGGGCGGCATGGAAGAGTGGAAAGCAAAGGGAGGCTTCGATGCCGCCGCGCGTGGCGCCACGCCGCGCCACTGAGGTTTATCCACGCTGATGGTGGACAAGCCTGTGGATAGTCGCTGGATTGTGACTGCAAGTCATTGAGTCGCCGTTGCTGCCGGCGGCTGCTGCGCGGATGGGCAGCGTGCACGGAACCCTTGTCTGTCGCGGTACTCCATAGACGGCGCGCCACTTGGCGCGCCGAATCGTTTCCGGAGTACGCATGAGCCGCATCCGCCGCGCCACCCTGATCGCCCTGTCTGCCCTTGCCGTGCCGGCGCTGGCGGCGTTGGAGGGGCCGCAGGTCGATACGCCGCATGTCTCGGCGCGGCTGGTCGCCTCAAGCGAGTCCGTGGCGCCGGGCGACACCGTCACGCTGGGCGTGGCCAAGACCATCATCCCGAAGTGGCATACCTACTGGCAGAACCCCGGTGATTCCGGGCTGGCGACGACCATCACCTGGGACGTGCCGGCCGGCGTCGAGGTGGGTGATATCCAGTGGCCGGCGCCGGAGCGGCATGCGCTCGGCCCGGTGACCAACTACGGTTACGAGGGCGAGGTCACGCTGCTGTCGCCGCTCACCGTGCCGGCCGATGCCGAGCCCGGTTCGACGCTGGCGCTGCGCGCGGCGGTGTCGTGGCTGGTGTGTGCCGATATCTGCATTCCCGAAGACGTCGAGCTGACGCTGGACCTGCCGGTGGCGGCACAGACCGGCGGTGTGGCGCATCCCGCCATCACCGCCGCGCGCGCCCGCTTGCCGCAGCCCTCGCCGTGGGCTGCGCGCCATGCCGTGCATGAAGAGGGCGTGCGTGTGGCGATCGACACCGGCGCACTTCCCGCGGATGCGACCGATCTCTGGTTCTATCCCTTCGAGTGGGGCCGCATCGACCACTCCGCGCCGCAGCAGCTGTCGCGCACCGCCGAGGGCATCGTGCTGCAGGCGCCACGCGGTCAGGCGCCGGCGCGCGATGCACCATTGGGCGGCGTGCTGGTGATCCGCGAGCAGACGGCTGACGGTGTGCTCACCACGGCCTTCGAACTCGATGCGCCACGTGTCGACGCCGTTGCGGCGGGCGAGCCGCTCACCCCTGCTTCGGATGGCGGCGCGCCGTCCATCGGCCTCGGCCTGGCGCTGTTGTTCGCACTGGCCGGTGGCCTGATCCTGAACCTCATGCCTTGCGTCTTCCCGGTGCTGGCCATGAAGGTGCTGGCGCTGGTGCGTACCGGCGGTGACGCGGGCAGTGTGCGGGGCCACGGCCTGGCCTATCTGGCCGGCGTGCTGGCGAGCTTCGCGCTGCTCGCGCTGGTGGTGCTAGCGCTGCAGCAGGGCGGCGCGCGGCTGGGCTGGGGCTTCCAGTTCCAGTCGCCGGTGTTCGTGGTGCTGGTGGCGTGGCTGCTGTTCGCGGTGGGGCTCAACCTGTCGGGCGTGTTCACCATCGGCGGCTCGTTCGCCGGCATCGGTCAGGCGCTGACCGCGCGCGGCGGGCATTCGGGCAGCTTCTTCACCGGCGTGCTGGCGGCGGTGGTGGCCACGCCCTGCACCGCGCCGTTCATGGGCGCGGCCATCGGCTTTGCGATGACGCAACCACCGCTCTCACTGCTGTTGACCTTCCTTGCGCTCGGGTTGGGGCTGGCCTTGCCCTTCGTGGTGCTGGCTTTCCGTCCGGCGCTGGTGGCGCGCATGCCCCGGCCGGGGCCGTGGATGGAGCGCTTCAAGCAGCTCCTGGCCTTCCCCATGTACGGCGCGGCGGTGTGGCTGCTGTGGGTGCTGGCGCTGCAGGCCGGCGCCAACGGGGTGCTGGTGGCGGCGGGCGGCATGCTGGCGATTGCGCTGGCGGCCTGGCTGTATGACGCGACCTGGCATGCCGGCGCGCGCCTGCGCCGCAGTGCGCAACTGGTCGCGGCGGCGCTGCTGGTGGCCACCGTAGCGGTCGGCTCCGGCCTGGCGACACAGACGGTGCCCACCGCACAGGCGCAGGGCGCGTTGCTCAAGCACGAGGCGTGGACGCCGCAGCGCTTCGATGCACTGCGCGCCGAGGGGCGTGCGGTCTTCGTCAACATGACCGCTGCCTGGTGCATCACCTGCATCGTCAACGAGCAGGTGGCGCTGGAGCGCGCAGAAGTGGCGGCGGCTTTTGCCGAGCTCGACATCGCCTATCTCAAGGGCGACTGGACCAACCAGGATGCCGCCATCGGCGAAGTGCTGGCGAGCTTCGGCCGCAGCGGTGTGCCGCTGTACCTCTACTACCCGCCGCAGCGCGACGCGCAAGCCGTCGTGCTGCCACAGATTCTCACCCCCGACATCGTCCTGAACGCGCTGGATGGCGTGTAGGCGATGGCGATCTTTCCCGCAAACCAAGGAGTGTTCCGATGACGATTCGCCCCCTCATTGCGGCCGCGCTGGCGGCCGGTTTCCTCGCCCCGCTGGCGGCCCTGGCCGCACCGGAAGTCGGCAAGCCGGCACCGGATTTCAAGGCGGTTGCGGCCGATGGAAGCACGGTGGAGTTGTCCGCACTGCGCGGCAAGACCGTGGTGCTGGAATGGACCAATCACGATTGCCCCTTCGTCAAGAAGCATTACAACAGCGGCAACATGCAGGCCACGCAGGCCAAGGCGGCCGAGCATGGCGCGGTGTGGCTGCAGGTGATCTCGTCCGAGCCGGGCTCGCAGGGCCATGTCAGCGGCGAGCAGGCGCGCAAGCTCAACACCGAGCGCAAGGTCTCGGCGGTGGCCAACACGCTGCTTGACGAGCAGGGCACGGTCGGCCGCGCCTACGCCGCGCAGGTCACGCCGCACATGTACATCATCGACGCGCAGGGCGTGCTGCAATACATGGGTGGCATCGACTCCATCGCCACCGCGCGCGAGGCCGACATCCCCAAGGCCACCAACTACGTGGTCGAGGCGCTGGACGCCATGAAGGCCGGCCAGGCCGTGCCGAACCCGGTGACGCGCGCCTACGGCTGCACCATCAAGTACGCCTCGTAAGCCGGCAAATCCGTTAAGGTCGGTTCTGTTCACATTCGTGGCAGAACCGACGGGGCGTGCATGGCGGATCAACTCATCATCAGCACGATGTCGCGCGAAGAGCTCGACATCGCCATCGACTGGGCCGCGCAGGAGGGCTGGAACCCCGGCCTGCAGGACGGCAACAGCTATTTCACGGCCGACCCGCAGGGCTTCCTGATCGGCCGTGTCGACGGGTCGCCGGTGGCCACGATCTCGGTCGTGCGCTACGGCGACTTCGGTTTTCTGGGTTTCTACATCGTGCATCCGGAATGGCGCGGCCGAGGTCACGGCTGGACGATCTGGCAGGCCGGCATGCGGCGGCTGGCGGGTTGCAACGTGGCGCTGGATGGTGTCGTGGCGCAGCAGGACAACTACCGCAAATCCGGCTTCCGGCTGGCCTGGCGCAACATGCGCTTCGAGGGGTTCGGCAGGGGTGTGGGTACCGCGCCGGATGCACGCATCGTGCCGTTGTCCGGTGTGTCCTTTGACGACTACGCCGCGTGGGATCGCGCCTTTTTCCCGGCCGAGCGCCCGGCCTTCCAGCGCGCCTGGATCACGCAGCCGGGCGCGACGGCGCTGGGGCTGGTCGAGCACGGCCGGCTGGCCGGCCACGGCGTGATCCGCCCCTGCCGCAAGGGCTGGAAGATCGCGCCGCTGTGCGCCGCGCGGCCGGAACTGGCTGAGGCGCTGTTTGCCGCGTTGATCGCACAGGTGCCGGCGGGCGAGCCGTACTACCTCGACGTGCCGGAAACCAACCCGGCCGCGTTGGCGCTGGCCGGGCGGCATGGCATGCAGCTGAGTTTCGAGACCGCGCGCATGTACACCGGGCCGGCCCCCGAACTGCCCATCGAGCGCATCTTCGGCATCACCTCGTTCGAGATCGGCTAGAGTTTCCGCAGCCTCGAACATCGCAGGAGCAAGGTATGAGCACTGCCTACATGATCGGCCACATCACCATCAAGCACCCGCAGAAGTGGGCCGAGTACAAGGCGTTGGTGCCCGCCACGCTGGCGCCGCATGGTGGTGAGGTGGTGTTTCGCGGTACGGTGGATGCCGTGCTGGCAGGCAGCCACCCGCATACCGATGTGGTGGTGCTGCGCTTTCCGGATCCGGCCGCGGTGCACGCCTGGCACGATTCGCCGGCGTATCAGGCGCTGCTGCCGCTGCGCATGGAAGCGTCCGACGGCGTGCTGATCGCCTACAACACCTGAGGAGGCCACGATGAGCAACGGCAAGCGCAGCGAGAAGTTCGAATCCGACGATTCCGCCCTGCGTCTGGCGGTGCTGATCGACGCCGACAACGCCCAGGCGGCGGTCATCGAAGGGCTGCTGGCAGAGATCGCGCGGTTCGGCGAAGCTACCGTGAAGCGCATCTATGGCGACTTCACCTCGCCCAACAGCGCGCAGTGGAAAAAGGTGCTCAACCGTCACGCCATCAAGCCGGTGCAGCAGTTCGCCTACACCACCGGCAAGAACGCGACCGACAGCACGCTCATCATCGATGCCATGGATCTGCTGTACACGCGGCGATTCGACGGCTTCTGCCTGGTGTCGTCCGACAGCGATTTCACCGGACTGGCGCTGCGCATCCGCGAGGAGGGGCTGATGGTGTTCGGCTTCGGCGAGAAGAAGACACCGGAGGCCTTCCGCAACGCCTGTCACCGCTTCCTGTTCACCGAGGTGCTCCGCCCCGTTGCGGCCAAACCGGCCGAAGCGTCGGCCAAGCCGGCGAAGAAGACGGCCGGCAAGACTGCAGCCAAGGCGGCTCCTGCGCCAGTCCCGACACCGGTGGACGAGCCCGCGGCGCAGGATTTTCCGCGCGCCTTCGTGCTGGAGGCGCTCGACAAGGCCGGCGACGATTCAGGCTGGGCGGGTCTGGGTGCCTTCGGCAGCTATCTCAACAAGCTGCAACCGGACTTCGATTCGCGCCTGTACGGCTTCCGCAAGCTGAGCGATCTGGTGCGTGCGCGCACCGACATCTTCGAGTGCGAGGAGCGCAGCGGGACGCTCTACGTGCGCGCCCGTGCTGCCTGATCAGCCCTTCTTCTTTTTCTTGCTGCCGCCCTTGATGACCTTCGGCAGGCCGTCGAGGGTGGCGGCGATTTCACTCACCGGGCGGGTGGCCAGCAGCGCCAGTCCGGCGCGCAGCACCTCCGACTTGCTGGCCTTGCGGCCGGCCTTCTCCAGCGCCTGACGCAGGGCCTTGAGGCCCTTCTGCTCGACCACCGGGATCGAGAACGAGTCGCGCACGATCTTGCCGGCTTTCACCGGTTCCGTCTTGGCCGCGGTGACCGACGGCGTGGCCGGCTTGGCGGTCACCGTAGCGGGCTGCGCGCGTGCGCCGGAAGTAGGGCGGCTGCGCGTGGGCGCTGCGGCGGCTTTGGCTGGTGCCGGCTTCTTCACCGCCGGGGTGCGCGGCGTAGCGGGTTTGGCGGCGGGCTTTGCCGGCGCTTTGGCGGGCGTGGGCTTGGCTGCCGGGGCTTTGACCCCGGCGGGACGTGCGGCAGTCGGTTTGCGGGCCGGGCTCGTGGCGGTCTTGCTTGCAGCCGGGCGGGCGGCGGGCTTGGCGGGTGCCTTCGGGGCCGCAGGTTTCGCCGCGGCCGGCTTGGCGGCGCTGCGGGTAGCCGGTTTTGCAGCCGGCTTTGCTGCGGGCTTTGCAGCAGGTTTCGCAGCCGCGCGCGGGCTGCGCGTTGCCGGCAGGCGCTGTTCCAGTGCGGCGTCTTCCTGCTTGAGGCTGGCGCGCAGGGCGTTGCGGTTCGTGCTGCGGGAGGTGGCCATGGTCATTTCTCCAGCTGGGTGAGAATGGCGGTGACAAGGCGTTCGACTTCCTCGCGCGCGGCGAGGGCCGAGCGGCCGAGGGCGAACACGGAACTGCCGCGCACGGCGGACAGGGCATAGGCGCTGCGTTGCGACAGGGCGGCGTCGAGCACGGGCAGCTCGAAATCCTGCAGCACTTCGAGTACGTCGTCGCACAGCGCCGTGCGGGTGACACGGTTGGGCAGCAGCGCACCGGACAGCGCGCCTTGCCGCGCCAGGATGAGGCGTTCGATGGCGCGTGTGGACCACAGGTCGGTGGGGCTGGGCACCACCGGTACGATGGCCAGGCGGGCGAGGTCCAGCGCGGCGCCGGTGAAGGGGTGCTCGATGGACGGCGGGCAGTCCAAGATCAGCACGTCGCTGGCCTTGGCCTGGGGTTTGAGTTCGCGCTTCAGGTCGCCGGCCGCGCATTGCGGGCGCACCACCGTTGCCGGGAACGGCGTGTCGGGACCGGCCGATTCGCTCCAGCGCGAGGCGCTTTCCTGCGGATCGAGGTCGGCCACGCTGATGCGCAGCCCGCGCCGGGCCAGGCCGGCGGCAAGCTGCATGGCCACCGTGGTCTTGCCCGATCCGCCCTTCTGCGACGTCAGTGCAATGATCCGGCAGTCCTTCATGGGCGGCGTCCTCTTGGCGTGTTCAGCGGCTCATCGCGAACCAGGGCAGGGTGCCGGTGGATTGCATGGTGCGTCCATCGACACGTCCTTCGAATACATCATCGCCGATGCGGAAGCGGATGTCCCGCCCGCTCAGCGTCAGCTCGTCGAGTTGCACGGCCTGGCCGGCCAGGCTGGCGCTGCCTTCAAGATGCTGGAACTCCTGGCGCAGCGTCAGCACGATGGGCGGCCCCTCGCGGTTGAGTTCGACCTCCCAGGTGCCGCTGACCTGCGCCGGCACGATCCACATGAAGATCGGCTTCTTGTACATCTCGGCACGGGCGTCCGGCTGCCACTCGCCCATGTCGAAGCTGTGCGACACGATACGCGTGCCAGGTGACAGTCTTGCGAGCATGTAGGGGCGCAGGCGCAGGTTGAGTTGCGGCAGCAGGTACATGGTAACGACGTCGGCGTTGGCGAAGTCGGTCTCGAAGAGGTCGGCCTGCACGAACTTCACGCGGTCGGAGACGCCGGCCTCCATGGCCTCGGCGCGGGCGTATTCGACCAGCCAGGGGTCGAGTTCGATGCCCAGCGCGCTGCGCACGCCGTACTTGCGCGCCGCGGTGACGAGGATGCGGCCGTCGCCCGAGCCGAGGTCGACGAGGTGGTCTTCCGGCCCGGCTTCGGCCATTTCCAGCATCTTGCGTACGGTCGGCATCGGCGTCGGGACGTAGTCGACGTCGAGTGCCGGGGTGGTGTCGATGTAGAGCTGGCTGGCGTCCTGCGCGGCAGGCATGGCGGCCTGCAGGCCGAAGGAGCAGAGCAGCAACAGTGCGGCGAGGTGGCGACGGGCGAGTGCGGACATGGGCTGTGCGGATTCCTGTGTGGCATCGAACCCGCTCAGGCAGTTTCCGGCGCGACAAGTTCTCGCG
>JAJLLM010000010.1:0-6570 GCA_033837965.1 Pseudazoarcus pumilus | reverse complement strand
CTTCCGCAGCACCTTCGGCGCGATCCAGAACCGCTTCGAATCGGTGACGGCGAACCTGACCAGCTCGGTGGAAAACCTCAGCGCCTCGCGCAGCCGCATCCTCGACGCCGACTTCGCGGCCGAGACTGCCAACCTGACGCGTGCCCAGATCCTGCAGCAGGCTGGTGTGGCGATGCTCGCTCAGGCCAACGCCCTGCCGCAGAACGTGCTGAGCCTGCTCCGTTAAGATGAGGGCCTGAGCGCCCCATTGCATGCGCGGCGCGAACCTCCAAAAGAGGCTCGCGCCGTAAGCCCATAAGGGAGATGCATCATGAGCATTCCATCGATACCCGCCGGCTCCACCGGCACGATCGTTCCGCAAGCAGGCGGGCGTAGTGGCGAGAGCACTGCCGCTGCTGCGCCGTCCAGCCAGCCGGCACCGGTCGTTGCCGCCTCCGGTTCGGGCGGCGGACAGGCCACCAGTGCAGCAGAGCTGAATGAAGCACTGGAGCGTGTGCGTGAGGCACTGGCACCGGTGGCACGCAACTTGCAGTTCTCGGTCGATGACGACACGGGCAAGACCGTGGTCCGCATCATCGACAGCAGCACCAACGAGGTGATCAAGCAGTTCCCCTCGGAGGAGATGCTGGCGATCTCGCGATCGATCGATAAACTGCAAGGACTCCTGCTGCGTCAGGAGGCCTGAGAGATGTCGCATCGGCTGACGCCTGCCCCGTAGGCGCCCGGCACAACCGGGCTCCCGCGGGCAGCAGCCGATCCGGCGTTTCCGCGTAAACAGGAGGCAGCATCATGGCCATCACCGTATCCGGCCTCGGTGGTTCGGGGCTCGACGTAGATGGACTGGTCACACAGTTGATGGCGGCCGAGCGTCAGCCACTGACGCAGCTGGCCACCCGCGAAGCCGGCGTGCAGGCGAAGATTTCCGCGTTCGGCAGCATGGCCAGTGCGGTCGCCAACCTGCAGACCGCCGCCAACGGCCTCAACAGCGCGGCAAAGTTTGCCGCAACCAAGGCCACCGTGAGCGGCAGCAATGCCGGGTTCACGGCAACTTCTACCACCAACGCCGCCACCGGCAACTACGCGATCAAGGTCAATACCCTGGCCGCGGCCCAACGCGTGGCCCTGTCGGCAGACGCCTTCACGCAGGACGGCGAGAACATCGCCGCCGGAACCCTCACGTTCAACTTCGGCACAGCCGACAACCTGCTCGCCGACGAGCCGGTTTCGACCGAAACACTCGACTTCGCCGGCGGTTCGCTGCAAGACCTGCGCGACGCCATCAACGATGCCGACATCGGCCTGAGCGCCAACATCATCAACGATGGCACCACCGACCGGCTGATCCTCTCCAGCGCCGAAACCGGCGCAGCACAGGCCTTCAGCATCGACGGCATCGGCGTGGCCTTCAGCCCCGATGCGCCGGGCGCGGAAGGGGATGCTGCATATCGACTGGAAGCCGCCAGCGACGCGTCGATCACCGTCGACGGCCTGAACCTGACGCGCGCCTCGAACACCATCAGCGACGTCATCGAAGGCGTCACGCTGAACCTCACCGCCACCAGCGACGCTGCCAACACGCTGCGGGTCACCGCGGACAACAGCACGGCGCGCGCCGCCATTGATGCCTTCGTGACGGCCTACAACGGCCTCGCCAAAGGGCTCACCGACAGCCTGAAGTACGACCCCGAATCCGGAGAAGCCGCCCTGCTCAACGGCGATTCCACCGCTCGCGCGGTGCAGAGCCAGTTGCGCAGCATCGTCGGCGGCGCCTTCGCCGGGCTGGGTGGCGTCGAACGGCTGGCCGACATCGGCATCAGCTTTCAGCTGGACGGTACGCTGTCGGTCGACAGCACCAAGCTCAATGCTGCCTTCGACAATCCCGACGTAGATGTAGCCGGCTTCTTCACCGGCAACGGTGAAACCTCCGGCTTCGGCAAGCAGGTGGCCGACTCACTGGGGCGCCTGATCGGCACCGACGGACTGATCACCGGGCGCACCGAAGGTTTGAAGGAGTCGGTCAAAACCCTGCAACAGCGCTCCGAGGCCCTGACCCTGCGGCTGGAAACCGTCGAAAAGCGCTACCGCGCCCAGTTCACCGCGCTCGACGTGATGCTTTCGAACATGTTGCAGACCAGCAACTACCTGCAACAGCAACTGGCCAACCTGCCAGGTGCTAGCAACTGAGGACTTCACGATGTTTGGAACCCAACGCAACCGTGCCGCCACCTACGCTTCCGTGCAGGTCGAGACCGGCGTCGGCGCGGCCGACCCGCACAAGCTCGTGACCATGCTCTTCGACGGCGCCATTCTCACGCTGTCGAAGGCCCGCGCCGAGATGCAGGCCGGCCACATCGAGGCCAAGGGCAATTCGCTGTCCAAAGCCATCGAGATCATCAACGCCGGCCTCAAGGCCAGCCTCGACCAGAGCGCCGGCGGCGATCTGGCCGGGCGGCTGGCAGCACTCTACGACTACATGTGCGAGCGCCTGCTGTATGCCAACCTGCACGACAACACCACAGCCATCGACGAAGTGAGCGGGCTGCTCACCGGACTCCGTGAAGCCTGGCTCAGCATCTCCCCCAACAAGGCCGAAGCGGCCACCACTGTCTGAGGAGGGGCAATGAACACCACGCAGGAACTCTACGAAGCCCTCGGCGAAGTCTCTGCCAGCATGGTGGAAGCCGCGCGCGCCAATGACTGGGACCGCCTCGCCGCACTCGACGCCGAGATGACGGCAACGCGCGAGGCGCTCGCCAGCCAGCCCGAACAGGCCGGCCTCGACGACCGCGAACTGCTGCGCCGCGCCACCCTGATCACCGCCATCCTCGAAAATAACCGCGAGGTTCGCCGCCACGTCGAACCCTGGATGCAGAGCGCACGCAAGCTGTTCACCAGCGGCGAGCGCGAGCGCACGGTGCGCGCCGCCTACGGCGTGGCGCCGCGCTGAGCCGCCGCGCGCGGCCTGAGGCGGAGAGTCCATCATGATCCCGGGCGACCTCGCTTCCAGGCTGCGCATGCTCGCGGAAGCGAGCTTCTTCGACAGTGAACCACCCGTCCAGGGCACGGCCCGCGTCCGCGAGATCCAGGCGCGGCTGCCGCAGCTGCTGCCCGGCCAGCAGTTCACCGCGCACATCACCCGCGCCCTGCCCGACAACACCTTCCAGGCCGTCGTCGCCGGGCGTGAATACACACTGGCGCTCAATCATTCCGCCAAGGCCGGCGACACGCTGGAACTGGTCGTCACGCGCCAGGCCCCGAATGCCGTCTTCGCCCGGCTCGCCAGTGAAGTACCCGCCGGCGCGGCCAACGACGCCGCACGCTCCAACCTGAGCCCCACCGGCCGCCTCATCAGTTTTCTGCTGACGGGCCAGCCCGCACCGCAGCCCGCCGCACTGGCTGGCGGCAAACCCTTGCTCAACGCCCCGCCGAACAACGGCGCACCGCTCGTGCCGGTGCTGCGTCAGGCCGTGGCACAGAGCGGGTTGTTCTACGAAAGTCATCAGATGCAGTGGCTGGCCGGCAAGGTCAGCACCGAAGCGCTGCAGCGTGAGCCGCAAGGACAGCATGCGCCAGCCGCACGCAGCACCGCCACCGGCAGCGAGACCGCCGCCGCGCCACGTGTGGCGCCCAGTCCCATGGCCGCTGCCGGCGCCGCACCCGCCGCAGCGGAAGCCCGGGCCGAGCGCGCGGCCGAAGCGGCCGCGCAGGTGCGTGTGCCCGTCGTTGCCGAGCGCCTGATGCCGGTGGTGCATCAGCAGCTCGACGCCATGGCCACCCAGCAGTACGTGCTGCTCGGGCAGGCCTGGCCCGGACAGCGCTTCGAATGGGAAATCGACGACCCGCGACGCGACGGCCAGGAGGCCGAAGAGGGCGCTGGGGAAGAAGCCTGGGACTCCACCCTGCGCCTGAGCATGCCGCAACTGGGGGATGTGGAAGCCCGCCTGCACCTGACACCGTCCGGCGTTGCCATCCGCCTGATTGCCCGTGACGAAGTGGTTGCGCGCATGCTGTCGGACGGGCGCGAACGTCTCGACAACGCGCTGGCCGCCGCCGATGTGCCGCTCACCGGCTTCGTCAGCGAGGCGCGCGATGAAGTCTGAGAACTCGCCCGCACGCGGCGAAGCCGTGGCACTCACCTACTCCACCGGGGAATCCGCACCGCGCGTGGTCGCCAAGGGGCGCGGCCTGATCGCGCAGGAGATCATCGAGCGCGCCCGCGAAGCCGGAGTGTACGTGCATGAATCGCCGGAACTGGTCGGCCTGCTGATGCAGGTCGACCTCGATGAACGTATTCCGCCCCAACTCTATGTCGCCGTCGCCGAGCTGCTGGCTTGGCTGTATGCCTTCGAGCGCGGCACCCACACCACATCTGCACCGCCGCGCGCAAAAGTGCCGCCGGCAGCCCCCCAGTCCGGGCGGGCGGGCTGATAGAATCGCGCCCTGAACCGAGAACCTGCCCGGCCCATCGCGGATGTCCGACCAAAACGAAGCAAGCGCCCACATCGGGCTGCTGAACGCGGAACACTACGCCGACTACATGATCCGCAACGCCAGCGAGATCATGTTGATGCTGCGTCGCATGCGCGACAGCAGGGTGCTGCTCAACGTGTTCATCGACGGCGGCCCGCATCGCTTCGTCAGTGCCGTGCTCGACGCCGGACCGCGCGGCATCGTCCTCGACGCCAGCGCCGATGAGCGCCTCAACAAGCATGCCGCCGCCTCCGAACTGCTCACCTGCGCCGCCCAGCTCGACGGCGTGCGCGTGCAGTTCGACCTGCCCGGCGCGCAGGCCGTGCTCTTCGACAAACTCCCCGCGCTGCACGCCCAGTTGCCCAGCGGCATGCTGCGGCTGCAACGGCGCGACACCTATCGCCTGGCGGTGCCGCTGCACAGCCCGGTCGGCTGTATCGTGCGCTACCACCCCAAAAAGCCGGAAGGCACACCGGCCGACGCCCCGCCCCCCGAGCCGATCACCGCCAAGCCGCGCGTGGTGGACATCAGCATGGACGGTATCGCGCTGGTCTTCGCGGAGGACGAGCTGCCGCTGTCGGTCGGCATGGATCTGAGCGACTGCAAGCTCACGCTGCCCGATTCGGAGAGCACCAAGGTGCTGCTGCGCGTGCGCAACCTGCACCACACCACCAACCCGCAGGGCGGGCGCAACGTCCGCGCCGGCTGCCAGATGATCGACGTACCGGCACGCTTCACGCAGTTGATCCAGCGCTACATCTTCAAGGTCGAACGCGAACGTCGCCTGATGGAAGCGGACTGAGACCTCCTGCCGGAACACCGCAGACAACAAAAAACCGCCCGAGGGCGGTTTTTTTCAGACATGGCGCCCGGCCTTACATCGGCATGTTCATGATGTCCTGGTAGGCAGACACCAGACGGTTGCGCACCTGCACCATCTGCTGGAAGGACAGGCTGGCTTTCTGCAGGTTGACCATCACGTCCTGCAGGTTGGCCTCGGGGTTGCCGGCGGAGAATTCCTGCGCCATGGCACGCGCCTCGCGCTGGGCAGAGCTGACGTCCTGCAGCGTGGACTGCAGCACCTGCGCAAAATCGACCCCACCCTCGCCGACGGCCGGCTGAGCAGAGTTGGACCCTGCCGCTTTGGCGGTGGAGCGCAATTCACCGATGAGCTGATCGATTCCGCGAGTATCCATGTGCCCGTACCTCTCAACGGGACGATTCCGAAAGACAGTCTAGCAGAGCAATCCGCGTGCCAAAAGGCGAAAAGGACCAGGAATCATGCCCTGCATCACGCATGCCCCACTGCTGTGACCTACGGCCACCAGAGCCCGTTCCTTAAACATCGTGCCCTTCATCACGGTATTGCTGGAGTTTGTAGCGCAGGGTGCGCTCTGAAATGCCCAGCCGCTCCACCGCCAGCTTGCGCGATCCATTGACCTCGCGCAGCGTGGCGAGGATGTGTTCGCGCTCCAGATCCTTCATGTTGTCCGGCCGCGCCGCCGGCGCAGCGGCAAAGCTTGCCGGCATGGCGGCAGGAAGCGGCGGCAGGCCTTCGAGGGCGGCAGTCGGCAGACACAGCGCCAGCGTTGCGGCATCGATGACGTCTCCCGGCGCGAGGATCAACGCGCGCTGCATGGTGTTTTCCAGCTCACGCACGTTGCCCGGCCACGGATGGTTCTGCAGCAGGGCTTCGGCAGCGCTGTCGAGACGTGCCAAGCGACGGATGGTGGCGGCGTGGCGCGCGAGGAAGTGGCGCGCCAGCGGCAGGATGTCGCCGGGCCGTTCGCGCAGCGGCGGAATCTGTAGCGGGAAGACGTTGAGGCGGTAGAACAGGTCTTCGCGGAAACGGCCGGCGGCGACTTCCGCGGCCATGTCGCGGTTACTGGTGGCGAGCACGCGGATATCCAGCGCAATGGCCTTGCGTCCGCCCACGCGCTCGACTTCGCGCTCCTGCAATACGCGCAGCAGCTTGGCCTGCAGCGCCAGCGGCATCTCGGAAATCTCGTCGAGCAGCAGCGTACCGCCCTGGGCCTGTTCGAACTTGCCGGCCTGCGCCACCTGGGCGCCGGTGAAGGAGCCCTTCTCGTAGCCGAACAG
>JAJLLM010000009.1:0-5260 GCA_033837965.1 Pseudazoarcus pumilus | reverse complement strand
CCGTCGTTGAGCCAGGTCACGGCGTGTTGATGGTAGTAGCCCAGACTGGCGCGCCAGCGGCCGGGAAGATCTTTGATGAGCAGCAAGGACGTCGAGGAATAGGGGGCACTGACATTAACCTGCTCCTCCTCCATGTCGCGCGAGGTCTTGATATCGGTAAAGGCCTGCGACCACACAACACGCCCCCAGCCGGGCCTCTTCCAGTCCAGCGTGAACTCCGCGCCGCGTACCACGGTGCGCCCAAGATTGAGAAAGTAATAAGTCGAGGTCGAAAGCGGGCTCGGGCTGAAATCAGGCGGTGTCGGGAAGCCTAACAAGCTACAGCGACGACTCGAGGTGTTGTTGAAACGACAGACCTCGTCGTCCAGATAGCCGTCATAGCGGTCGCGGAACACGCGCGCGTCGATCGACAGCCCGTACCGGGGCATCTGCGCAACGTAGCCCAATTCGACATGGCGGACCTCTTCCGCATCGACTTGCTGCAAGGCGTTGTAGAGACGGCGCACGATGGTGTCCTCGTAGCGGATGGTCTCCTTGGCGTGCGACTCCATCAGCGAGGGGGCACGAAATGACTTACCGGCCGACAGGCGCAGCGCCGACAGCGGCGTAAGTGCATAGTTGAACGCGAGGCGCGGCGAGAACAGCTTGCCGCTGTAGTCGTGGTGCTCGTAGGTGCCGCCGAGGTTGATGGCGAGCTTCTCGATCGGCCGCCAGGTAAGGCTGCCGAAGGTGTGCCAATAGTCTGCCTTGAGCGTATCGCCGGTATCGAAATAGCGGCGCGAACGCACCGCATCCCGCCGCACGCCGGCGCCGGCAAGGAAATGCAGGTTCGGCGCGAGGATGCCGGAATACTGCGCCTCGATGCTCTGGCGGCTGGTGTCGGTATCGAGATCGGTCGGAATCTCGCGCCCGTCGTCGGGAATGATCCAAGCCACACGGCGTCGATGCGCCTGATGCTGGAATTGCAGCGTGAACTCGCTGCCGGCGTCGAAGCTGCGCGTCCACGCCAGATGGAGCGAGTGCGAGCGCACCTTCTCGTCACGCACCGGCCACTCGGCCGCTTCCTCCGAGGGAACCGGATAGCCACGGTCGTCGACACCGTCGACCAGCCCCAGCTGCAGCCGCAGTTCGTCGTGGTCGCTCAGCAGCGTCGAACCCTGCAGGTTGACCACGCTGCGGCCGATGGACTCCTGCGAGTAGATGTCCACATCGCCGTCGTCCAGCACGGTCTGCGACTTGAAGTTGCGCGCGGAGCGCCGCGATGCGGAGATGCGCCAGTCGATGGGCGAATCGAGGTTGCTGTTGAAGCGCACGCCGTGATCGTAGAAGCCGTCCTTGCCGATGCGCGAGATCACGGTGAAACCGGATTCGGTGGCCGGCGCACGCGTGATGATGTTGATCACGCCCTGGAACGCGTTGGCCCCGTAGGCCGCGCCGTGCGGGCCACGCACGACCTCGATGCGGTCGATGTCGTCCACGCGCAGCGGCAGGTCCTGCCACAGGGTATTGCCCCACAGCGGATCATTCACCGTGCGCCCGTCGACCAGCACCTTGATGCGGCGGTCGAAGGCGTCGCCCATGCCGTGGTTGGCCACGGTCGGCGAACCGTTGGGCCAGTCGGCCACGAGGAAGCCCGGCACCAGCCGCATCAGGTCATGCACTTCAGTGAAGCCGGAGGCATCGATCATCTCGCGGTCGATGACGGTGACCGGCGCGGGCGCATCAAGCGGTGACTGGGCCAGTCGCGAAGCGGTGAGGACGACCGGCAAGGGTTCGAAGAATCCCTCCTGGGCTTGCGTCGGCATGCTGGTCAGCACGGCACAGGACAGCGGTACTGCGTGGCGGAGGGGAAAGCGCATGTGGAGCCGACTCTGCGGGGGGACGGCCCGATTATGCCCGGCAGCAGCCCCCGCTCAGGGGCGCCGGTGCGCCACAGCGAGAAGGATTGCGCAGCCGCGTTGCACAAAACACACGGCGGCGCGCAGCCCCGCCGAGAGGTAACATCGCCCCTTTCCGGACAGCCCGACGACCGCGTGAGCCCCACCACCTTCTCCATCCAGCCCACCGCCGATGACGGCCGCATTGCACGACTGGCCGCCGCCGCGATCGTGCTGTCGGTCGCGGAAGCCGCCATCCCGCTGCCGCTGCCGGGCGTCAAACCGGGGCTGGCCAACATCGTCATCCTGATCGTGCTGCTGCAGTGGGGCTGGCGCGACGCGGTGTGGGTGGCACTGCTGCGGGTATTCGCCGGCAGCCTGCTGATCGGACAGTTTCTGGCACCGGGCTTTTTCCTCAGCTTCGCCGGCTCGGTCACCAGCCTGATCGTGCTCGGACTGGCCGTGCACTTGCCCGGGCGCTGGTTCGGACCGGTCACGCTGTCTCTGCTGGCAGCCTTCGCGCACATCGGCGGCCAGCTGGTGCTGGCCCGGCTATGGCTGGTGCCGCACGACGGCATCTTCTACCTCGTCCCGGTGTTCGCGCTGGCGGCAACCGTCTTCGGGCTGGTCAACGGGCTGGTCGCCGCACGGCTGTTGCGCGACATGTCGCCGCCCTCCAGGGGAACGTAGTCACCGCCCCTGCAGTCCATGCCTCGAACCGAGTTGCGGTTGTCACCACGAGGCCCTCCCATGAAACGCTTGTTGTTGCATGCCCTCGGCGCACTGTTGCTGCTGGCCGCACTGCTGCCGGCGGCACACGCCGACGAAGCCCGCGCGCTGGAAGCCATGCGCGCCGGCGGTGTCGTCATCCTGCTGCGTCACACCACCACCGAACCGGGCATCGGCGACCCGCCCGAATTCACGCTCGGCAACTGCGCCACCCAACGCAACCTGTCCGCCGCCGGACGCGAAGAGGCACGCCGCTTCGGCGAAGCCCTGCGCGCCGCCGGCGTGCAACTGGCAGCCGTGCGTTCCAGCCGCTGGTGTCGCTGCCTCGACACCGCGCGGCTGGCCTACCCGAATACTGAAGTCCAGGCGTGGCCACCGCTGGACTCCTTCTTCGCCGGCCAGGGAAACCGCCAGCGGCAGACCGCCGAGGCCATGGCCGCCCTGACCGACTGGCCGCAGGGACGCAACGAACTGTGGGTGACGCACCAGGTGAACGTCTCGGCACTGACGGGTTTCTACCTGATGATGGGCGAAGCGGTGGTTGCCCGCGTGCGCGGCGGTGAACTGGAGGTGATCGGCCGCTGGAGGCCGTAAAGCGAGCCGCGGCGCGGCGGTTGTCGCCGCGCGGCTCGCGCACCCATACTCTCCCCATCGTCATCCCGATGGAGTCCCCCGATGCGTGTCGGCATCCCCCGCGAAATCAAGAATCACGAATACCGCGTCGGCCTGGCCCCGGCCGGGGTGCATGAACTGGTCGCACACGGCCATGAAGTGATCGTCGAGGCCGGCGCAGGCCTCGGCATCGGGGCCGACGACGACGCCTACGTCGCGGCCGGCGCGACCATCGCCGATACCGCGCAGGAAGTCTTCGAGCGCGCCGAACTGATCGTCAAGGTCAAGGAGCCGCAAGCGCAGGAACGCGCGTGGCTGCGCGCCGGACAGCTGCTGTTCACCTATCTGCACCTGGCGCCCGACCCGGCGCAGACACGCGACCTGCTGGCCCGTCGCGTCACCGCCCTCGCCTACGAGACCGTCACCGGGCCCGGTGGCACCCTGCCCCTGCTGGCACCCATGTCGGAAATCGCCGGGCGCATGAGCATCCAGGCCGGCGCGCACTGTCTGGAAAAGGCCGCCGGCGGGCGCGGTGTGCTGCTCGGCGGCGCGGCCGGCGTGGAGCCGGGGCATGTGGTGGTACTGGGAGCCGGCATGGTCGGACTCAACGCCACCGATGTGGCGCTGGGCATGGGCGCACGCGTGACGGTGATCGACCGCAGCATGGACGCGCTGAGACGGATCGCCGAACGCTTCGATCACCGCGCTGCCACGCTGCATTCGAGCCGCGAGGCGATTGCCCGCGCGCTGGTCCGTGCCGATCTGGTCATCGGCGGCGTACTGGTGCCGGGCGGCTCGGCGCCAAAGCTCGTGACGCGGGAGATGATTGCGGGCATGGCACCCGGCAGCGTCATCGTGGATGTCGCCATCGACCAGGGCGGCTGCTGCGAGACCTCACGCGCCACCACCCATGACGACCCGACCTATGTCGAGCACGGCATCATCCATTACTGCGTGGCCAACATGCCGGGCGCGGTGGCGCGCACCGCCACCCAGGCACTCAACGCCGCCACCCTGCCGCACATCGTGGCACTGGCGAACAAGGGCTGGCGCCGCGCCTGCGCCGAGGACAGGCATCTGGCCGCCGGCCTGAACGTGCATGACGGCCATGTCACGCACACCGAAGTCGCCCACGCGCTGGGCCTGCCGGCACGTGCACCGGGCTGAAACGGCGGGCTGTACTGGCGGCAGGTAACAAACGAGGTTATCTTCGGAATAACCATACACGGCTGGCGCGGCAGACGCCGGCCCACCTCAACAGGAGAGCGAGCATGAAGCAAATCACCGCACTGGCCGCAGCACTGGCCGTCGTCGGCAGCCTTTCGGCCAGCCCCGTTGTCGCGCAGCAGCAGTTCGTCACCATCGGCACCGGTGGCGTCACCGGCGTGTACTACGCTGCCGGCGGCGCGATCTGCCGCCTCATGAACGCCGGCCGCAAGGAACACGGCATCCGCTGCTCGGTCGAGAGCACCGGCGGCTCGGTCTACAACCTCAATACCATCCGCGCCGGCGAACTCGATTTCGGCGTGGCCCAGTCCGACTGGCAGTATCACGCCTCGCTCGGCACCAGCAGCTTCAAGGACGCCGGTGCCAACAAGGACCTGCGCGCCGTATTCTCGCTGCACCCCGAGCCGTTCACCGTGGCGGTACGCCCGGATGCCGGCGTGACCAAGTTCGAAGACCTGAAAGGCAAGCGCTTCAACGTCGGCAACCCCGGCTCGGGCACGCGCGCCTCGCTTGACCTGCTGCTGGCCGAGATGGGCTGGACGCCGGCGGCCTTCTCGCTGGCCTCCGAGCTGCGCCCGGACGAGCTCGGCGCGGCGCTGTGTGACAACCGCATCGACGGCTTCTTCTACGGTGTCGGCCATCCGTCCGCGAACATCCAGGATCCGACCACGACCTGCGGCGCGAAGCTCGTGCCGCTGACCGGCGCGGCCGTCGACAAGCTCGTCGCCGAGCGCCCGTACTACGCGAAGGTCGAGATTCCGGGCGGACTGTACGCGAACAACCCGGACGCCACGCCGACCTACGGCGTGCTCGCG
>JAJLLM010000008.1:0-10229 GCA_033837965.1 Pseudazoarcus pumilus | reverse complement strand
CGCCAGGCGCGCTTCCTGCAGACCCGCGGCTTTTCCAGCGAAACAATCACGAGGTTGCTCAAAGAGGTTCCGGATGAGTCTTCTTGAAGTGTCGGGGCTGCGCAAACGCTACAAATCGCGCGAGGTCGTGCGCGACGTCACGCTCGAAGTGGGCGCCGGTGAAGTCGTCGGCCTGCTCGGCCCCAACGGGGCCGGCAAGACCACCTGCTTCTACATGATCGTCGGCCTGGTCGGCTGTGACGCGGGCGCCATCCGGCTCGACGGCGCAGACCTGACGCATCAGCCCATCCACACCCGCGCACGCATGGGCATGTCCTATCTGCCGCAGGAAATGAGCGTGTTCCGCCGCCTCAGCGTGGCCGACAACGTGCGCGCCGTGCTCGAACTGCAGGGCATGGATCGCGCCGCCATCGACACCCGACTGGAAGAGCTGCTGGAAGAACTCGGCATCGCCCACCTCGCCGACAGCATGGCGGTAGCGCTGTCCGGCGGCGAACGCCGACGCTGCGAGATTGCCCGCGCACTGGCCACCAACCCGCGCCTGATCCTGCTCGACGAGCCCTTTGCCGGCGTCGATCCGATTGCCGTGCTCGATATCCAGAAGATCATCCGCTACCTCAAGGAGCGCGGCATCGGCGTGCTCATCACCGACCACAACGTGCGCGAGACGCTGGGCATCTGTGACCATGCCTACATCCTCAGCGACGGCACGGTGCTCTCCGGCGGCAAGCCCGAAGAGATCATCGACGACGAGCGCGTGCGCCAGGTCTACCTCGGGGAACATTTCCGGCTGTAAGCCCCGCCGGTAGCAACATGAAGCAATCTCTCCACCTCAAGCTCTCGCAGTCACTCACGCTGACGCCGCAACTGCAGCAGTCGATCAAGCTGCTGCAGCTGTCGACGATCGAGCTGAATCAGGAGATCGAGCGCTTCCTCGCCGAGAACCCGCTGCTCGAACGCGAGGACGGAGACGATGCGCCGCCTCCCCCGCCGCGTGGCGAGAGTCCGGGCAGCGACAGCAGCAGCACCGACGCGCCACAGGAAGCGGCCGAGCGCGAAGCCCCCGAGACCGACACCACACCCGACTTCCCGGACAGTTCCGCCGACTGGAGCAGCGGCACGCGCAGCCGTGACGACGAGGACGAGCGCGATTTCCAGGACGTGCAGGCCGCCTCGATCAGCCTGCGCGACCACCTCAACAGCCAGATCAGCCTGTCACCGATGTCCGACCGTGACCGCCTGCTGGCGCGCTTCATCATCGAGGCGCTGGACGACGACGGCTACCTGCACCAGTCGCTGGAAGAACTCATCGAAGTCATTCCGGAAGACTTCGAGATCGAGCTCGACGACCTACAGATCGCGCTCAGCCAGGTGCAGAGCCTGGAGCCCGCCGGCATCGCGGCGCGCTCCCCGTCGGAATGCCTCGCCTTGCAACTGCGCGCCCTGCCGGCCAGCGCCACGCGCGATCTGGCGCTGGTGATCGTGCGCGAGCACCTCGAACTGCTGGCCGAGCGCAACTTCGTGCGCATCCGTCGCGCCACCGGCTGCAGCGAGGACGCCCTGCGCGAAGCCCAGACACTGATCTGCAGCCTCAACCCGCACCCCGGCCTGCAGTACGGCGGAGACGACACCGGCTACATCGTGCCTGACGTGGTGGTGCGCAAGCTGCGCAACCGCTGGGTCGCCAGCCTCAACGGCGAGGCCATGCCGAAACTGCGCGTGAACCAGCTGTACGCCAGCATCCTGCAGCAGAACCGCGGCTCCAGCGGCGCCCTGGCCGGGCAGTTGCAGGAGGCCCGCTGGCTGATCAAGAACGTGCAGCAGCGCTTCGACACCATCCTGCGCGTTTCGCAGGCAATCGTTGACCAGCAGCGCCAGTTCTTCGAATATGGGGACGTGGCAATGCGGCCGCTGACCTTGCGCGAGATTGCGGACGAACTGGAACTGCACGAGTCGACCATCTCGCGGGTCACTACCCAGAAGTACATGGCCACGCCGCGTGGCGTGTTCGAACTGAAGTACTTCTTCGGCAGTCACGTTGCCACGGATACCGGCGGAGCTGCGTCATCGACCGCGATACGCGCCCTGATCCGCCAGCTGGTCGAGGCTGAAGACAAGAAGAAACCCCTCTCCGATTCGCGCATCACGGATCTGCTCGGCGAGCAGGGCATCGTCGTCGCCCGCCGCACGATCGCCAAGTACCGCGAATCGCTGAACATTCCACCCGTCAGTCAACGCAAGTCGATCTGACCCCACCCACGACGCGAGGAGCGATCATGAACCTGACCATTACCGGACATCACGTAGAAGTTTCCCCGGCCATCCGCGACTACGTCTCGGGCAAGATCGACCGCGTCATCCGGCACTTCGACAACGTCACCAGCATCAACGTCATCCTCTCCGTCGAGAAGCTGGTGCAGAAGGCCGAAGTCACGCTGCACGTCCGTGGCAAGGACATCTACGTCGAAGCCGAGGAGGCCGACCTGTACGCCGCCATCGACGCGATGACCGACAAACTCGACCGCCAGGTCATCAAACACAAACAGAAAGTGCAGGATCACGGCCACGACGCGCTCAAGCATCAGGCCGCTGCCGAAGAGGAATGACATCGCGCTGCAGCGCACAATAGTTCCTGTACTTACCGCGGGGAGTGTTTATAATCGCGCCCTTTACCCGGTGCCCGGCGCACTCCCCGCAACCCAGCCCGCCCGCGTCTGCCGTCTTTCCTGCGGCACCTCGCGGCAACTCCAGAAATGAGTCTGATCGCCGAACTTCTCCCCTCCGAAAACGTCGTCGTCGACCTTGAAGCGAGCAGCAAGAAGCGCGTATTCGAACAGGCCGGTCTGCTGTTCGAGAACAATCAGGGCATCGGTCGCAGTGACGTCTTTGACAGCCTGTTTTCCCGCGAACGCCTCGGTTCCACCGGCCTCGGTCAGGGCATCGCCATTCCGCACGGACGCATCAAGGGCCTGAAGAAGGCCGCCGGCGCCTTCATCCGCCTGTCCGCCCCGGTGCAGTTCGATGCACCCGACGGCCGCCCGGTCGGCATGCTGTTCGTGCTGCTGGTACCCGAGCAGGCCAACGAACAGCACCTGCAGTTGCTGTCCGAGCTGGCACAGATGTTCAGCGATGCCGGCTTCCGCGACCAGTTGCAGGACGCTCCCGACAGCGCCACCATCCACGCCCTGTTCTCCGGCTGGGAACCGCATGCGGCAGATCAGCGTCGCGCAGCTGTTTGAGGCCCAGGGCGAGGCGCTTCAACTCTCCCACGCCACCGGCGCGCTGGATCGCCCCGTCGCGGTCACCGAACCGGGCAGCTGGGCCGCCGATCTGGTCGGCCACCTCAACCTGATCCACCCCGAACGCCTGCAGGTCATCGGCAGCGCTGAGCAGGCCTGGGCGCGCAAGCAGCCGCTTGACCGCATCACGCAGTACTTCCAGGACATCTTCGCGGCGCGCCCGCCGGCGGTCATCGTGGCCGACGGCTGCGAGCTCCCGCCGCTGATCCGCGACCTGTGTCAGGCCCACGATGTCGCGCTGTTCACCACGCCGGAAGCCTCGGTCCGCGTCATCGACACGCTGCGCAGCCACATCTCGCGCGCGCTGGCCGAGCGCATCTCGCTGCACGGCGTATTCATGGACGTGCTCGGCATCGGCGTGCTGATCACCGGCGACTCCGGCACCGGCAAGTCTGAACTGGCGCTGGAACTGATCTCGCGCGGTCACGGTCTGGTGGCCGACGACATCACCGAGTTCTCGCGCATCGCGCCATCCGTGCTGGAAGGGCGCTGCCCCGAACTGCTGCAGGACTTCCTCGAAGTGCGCGGCCTGGGCATCCTCAACATCCGCACCATCTTCGGCGAGACCGCCGCGCGGCGGAAGATGCGCCTGCGCCTGATCGTGCACCTCGAGCGCCGCGTCGCCGGGCAGGACCCGGACCGCCTGCCGCTCAACCTCGAAACGCAGGACGTGCTGGGCGTGGCTATTCCGCGCAGCGTGCTGCCGGTGGCGGCCGGGCGCAACCTCGCGGTACTGCTGGAAGCGGCCGTGCGCTCGACCATCCTGAAGCTGCGCGGCATCGATGCCACCGCCGAGTTCATCGCGCGACACCAGCGCATCATGGAAACCGACCCCGACAAGGCTGATCCGGGCTGACACGCAGCTTGCCGCGACCGCCCGCGCACTGCTACGCTCGGCCGCTTCGCGCCACTGCACCCATACCCGCCCGCCTCCATGAAGAATCCGCCGGATTACCTTGAAAAAATCCTCAATGCCCATGTCTATGACGTGGCCGAGGAAACCCCGCTGGAACGCGCCGACAGCCTCTCGGCACGGCTCGGCAACCCGCTGCTGCTCAAGCGCGAGGACATGCAGCCGGTGTTCAGCTTCAAGATCCGCGGCGCCTACAACAAGATGGCCAACCTCTCGCCGGCAGCGATCAAGCGCGGCGTGATCTGTGCCTCGGCGGGCAATCACGCACAGGGCGTGGCGATGTCGGCGGCCAAGCTCGGCACGCGGGCGGTGATCGTGATGCCGACCTCGACGCCGCAGATCAAGATCGACGCGGTCAAGGCGCGCGGTGGCGAGGTCGTGCTGGAGGGCGAATCCTTCACCGAGGCCTTCGCCCACGCCAAGCAACTTGAAAAGGATGAACGCCTGAGCTTCGTGCACCCCTTCGACGATCCCGACGTGATCGCCGGTCAGGGCACTATCGGCATGGAGATCCTGCGCGCACATCCCAAGCCCATCCATGCCATCTTCTGCTGCGTCGGGGGTGGCGGGCTGATCTCGGGCATCGCGGCCTACGTCAAGCGGCTGCGCCCGGAAACGCTGATCATCGGCGTGGAAGCCGAAGACTCCGAAGCCATGACCAAGTCACTGGCCGCCGGCAAGCGCGTGGAGCTCGATCAGGTCGGGTTGTTTGCCGACGGCGCGGCGGTGAAGCTGGTCGGCGCAGAGACCTTCCGGCTATGTCAGGAATATGTGGACGAGATGATCGTGGTCGACAACGACGCGATCTGCGCCGCCATCAAGGACGTCTTCGAGGACACCCGCTCCATCCTCGAACCCGCCGGCGCGCTGGCCGTGGCCGGCGCCAAGGAATACGTCAAACGCCACAAGCTGCGCGACAAGACCCTGGTGGCGATTGCCTCCGGCGCCAACATGAACTTCGACCGCCTGCGCTTCGTCGCCGAACGGGCCGAACTGGGCGAGCAGCGCGAAGCCATCCTGGCCGTCACGATTCCCGAGAAGCCGGGCTCCTTCCGCAAGTTCTGCAGCCTGCTCGGCAAGCGCAACATCACCGAATTCAACTATCGCTACGATGATCCCGCGCGCGCGCACATCTTCGTCGGCGTGAACATTGCCAACCGCACCGAGGCCGGCCGCATCATCGAGATGCTGGCGCGCCACGAACTGCCCGCCATCGACCTCACCGATGACGAGATGGCCAAGAGCCACATCCGCTACATGGTCGGCGGCCGCGCGCCCAAGGCGGACAACGAGCTGCTGTATCGCTTCGTCTTCCCGGAGCGCCCCGGCGCGCTGATGAATTTCCTCACCCAGCTGCGTTCGGACTGGAACATCAGCCTGTTCCACTACCGCAACCACGGCGCGGACTTCGGCCGCGTGCTGGTCGGCATGCAGGTGCCGCCGGGCGATCAGGCCTCGTTCAACGAGTTCCTCCACCGCCTCGGCTACGAATACACCGACGAAACCGCCAACCCGGCCTACAAGCTGTTCCTGGGCTAAGGCCGGAAAGCGCCGGCCTCGGTCACCAGCCACTCCATCGGCCGGTCGTGCGGCTGCGGCAGCACGCTGTCCACGCGGCCAAGCTCGAAGCCCACCCCGACCGCCAGCACCGGCAAGACCGCCAGCGTGCGGTCGAAGTAGCCGCCGCCGTAACCGAGGCGGAAGCCCTGCGAATCAAAGGCATTGAGCGGCACCAGCACCACGTCGGGGATCACCTCTTCGCCCGCCGGCGGGTGCGGAATGCCATGCCGGTCGGGCTGCAATGCCATGCCCGGCAGCCAGCGGCGGAACACCAGCGGCACCTCGCGGTCCAGCACCACGGGCAGCGCAGCGCAGCGCGCGGCATCTTCCGCCAGCCACGCGGCCATGAAATGTCGCAGGTCGGGTTCGGCACGGAACGGCCAGCAGAAGCCCAGCGTGGCCGGCGCAAGCTGTTTCAGCAACACGCTCAGGTGTTCCTGCAGACGATGGGTCAGCGCGCTGCGGGCGGTCACGGTGAGCGCTTCACGGGCGCTCAGTGCGGCACTGCGCAGCGCGCGACGACGCGCTACGATGTCGTCTGCGGAATGCGGTTCATGCATGTGCGGCCCCTCGCCCCCGACCTCGTTCCGACAGCACTTGTGGAAACATGAAACACATCCTCATCGGCCTCATCCTCCTCTCGGTCTGCAGCGCTGCGACGGCGCGCGACCTGCCCGGAGACAAACGCATTCTAGCGGCGCGCGACGCGCTGCGGACCGGCGACCGCGTCACCCTCGAACGCCTTGCCGCGGTGTCCGACCCGCGTCACCCGCTTGACCACTACGTCGAGTACTGGCTGCTGCTGAACAAGCTGGCGCGCCCCGAACCGGCCCCGCGGGCGGACATCGAGGCCTGGATCGCCAGCCAGCCCGACGGCGTTCCGGCCAACCGCCTGCGTGCCCAGTGGCTGCGCCGCATGGCCAAGGACGGTGACTGGTCGGGTTACCTCAGCGTGTTCGCCGACCACCCGGAGCAGGACGAGGAATTGCAGTGCCTGGCGTGGCAGGCCCGTCTGGCGCTGGGAGATGCCGGCGTGCTCGACGAGGCGGCGCAGGTCTTTGCCACCCTCGTCAACAGCCACCTCGCCTGTGATCCGGTTTTCGAGGCGGCCGTACAGCAACGCAAGGTCGCCGAAGATGACGCGTGGTGGCGCTTCCGCCGTCAGGTCAACAGCCGCCAGCCGGAAGCGGCGCGGCGCACGCTGCAGTGGCTGAACGTGGACACCCGCCCCTTCGGCGGGGTGCTGTCGAAGCCGGAAGCCTATTTCGACCGCCTGCCGACCGACTTTGCGCGCAGCCGTGCCGGCAGCGAGCTGGCGCTGGCCGCGCTGGTGCGTCTCGCACGCGAGGACGTGCCACCGGCGCATGTGCGCTTTCTGCGCCGCTTCGAGGACTTCAGCCTGGAGCAGCGGGTGTGGATGTACACCGTGCTGGGCCACATGGGTGCGCTGTCGCGCCTGCCGCTGACCAATGAATGGTATGCCGCAGCCGGTGACGCACCGATGAGCGCGGTGCAGCGCGCCTGGCGCGTGCGTGCAGCCTTGCGGGCGGAAGACTGGCCACTGGTCGAACGCAGCATTGACCGCCTGCACGCCTCCGAACAGACCGAGACGGAATGGGTGTACTGGCGCGCCCGTGCCCGCGCGGCCCAGGGCGACGGGGCCGCCGCCGAGCGCCTGTATCGGCAGATCGCCGGCGGCCACGGCTTCTATTCGATGCTGGCGGCGGAGGAACTGGGGCGACGCTTCGCATTGCCGGGCCAGCGCGATGCGGTCAGCCCGGCCGACAAGTCCCGCGCCGCGGCCGACCCCGGTCTGCGCGCCGCGCTCACCTTCTACCGCCTGGGGCTGGATACCGAGGGCGTGCGCGAATGGATCCACGCGCTGCGCGGCAAGCCGCGCGATTTCATCATCGCCGCCGCCCACGTCGCGCTCGACCACGGTCTGCTCGACCGCGCCATCAACACCGCAGAGCTGGCCGACGCGGGCACCAATTTCGAGATCCGCTTCCTCACGCCGTTCCGTGAGTTGATCGAGCCGCAGGCGCTCAAACAGCAGGTCGATCTGGCGTGGATCTACGGCCTGATGCGGCAGGAGAGCCGTTTCAACATCCCCGCCCGGTCCGGCGCCGGTGCGCGCGGACTGATGCAGGTGATGCCCGAGACCGGCCGCCTGGTGGCGCGCCAGATCGGCATGAAGGGCTACAAGCCGCAGATGCTCAACGACCCGCAGACCAACGTGCTGCTGGGCACCAGCTACATGCGCATGATCCTCGACAACCTCGACCAGCATCCGGTGCTGGCCTCCACCGGCTACAATGCGGGGCCCAACCGCGCGCAGCGCTGGCGCGGGGAACGGCCGATCGAAGGGGCGATCTACATTGCGACGATCCCCATCGACGAAACCCGGGATTACGTCCAGAAAGTACTCGTCAACAAGGTCATCTACGCCGCCCTGCTCGAAGGCCGCCCGCAGTCGCTGCGCGAACGCCTCGGCATCATCCCGCCGGCGCTGGTGACCGAACCCTGAGAGTCCAATGCAAGCGCGACGCATCCTGATCACCGGCGGCAGCGGCTTTATTGGCAGCGCCATCGCGCGCCGACTCGCCAGCTCCGACGCGCAGATCGTCATCCCGACCCGCGATCCGGCGCGTGCCCGCCATCTGGCCGAGCTGCCAGGTGTCGAGGTAGTGCCCGCCGATATCCACGACCCTGTGACCCTGCAGAAGCTGGTCGCCGGTACTCAGGCCGTCATCAACCTCGTCGGCGTGCTGCATTCGAAATCCGGCAGGCCGTGGGGGCCGGATTTCGACCGCGCCCACGTGGCGCTGCCGCGCGCGCTGGTAGCCGCCTGCCACGAGGCCGGCACACCGCGCCTGATCCACGTCAGCGCGCTCGGCGCCGACCCGCAGGGCCCGTCCGAATACCAGCGCTCCAAGGCCGCCGGCGAGGCGGCCGTGCGCGCAGGCGGCGAAACCCCGGCGTGGACCATCCTGCGCCCCTCTGTGGTGTTCGGCCCCGGCGACAGCTTCCTCAACCTCTTTGCACAGCTGACGAAGTTCATCCCGGTGCTGCCGCTGGCCGGTGCCGGCACGCGCTTCCAGCCCGTCTTCGTCGGTGACGTGGCGGAAGTCGTGGTGCGCTGCCTGGAAGACGCCGGCACCTGCGGCCAGACCTTCGAGCTGGCCGGCCCGAACACCTACACGCTGGCCGAACTGGTGCGCTACGTGTGTCGTACCACCGGCCGCAGCCGGCTGGTGTTCGGTCTGCCCGAACCACTCGCCATGCTGCAGGCTGCCGCCATGGAACTACTGCCGCAGCCGCCGATGAGCCGCGACAACGTGCGCTCGCTGCGCGTGGATAACGTTGCGACCGCAGCGCCACTTCCCTTCGGGCTGGAACCGACCGCACTCGAAGACATCGCTCCCGGCTATCTTGCCGGCCCGACGCACTGATGCGGGCGTGGATCGTCGGCGGCGCCGTACGCGACGCGCTGCTCGGCCGACCGGTGAACGACCGCGACTGGGTGGTGGTCGGCGCCACACCGCAAGAAATGCTCGCCGCCGGCTTCCGCCCGGTCGGCAAGGATTTTCCGGTGTTCCTGCACCCCGACACGCAGGAGGAATACGCGCTGGCGCGCACCGAGCGCAAGAGCGGCCACGGCTACAAGGGCTTCACCTTCCACACCTCGCCCGACGTCACGCTGGAAGAAGACCTCGCGCGCCGCGACCTCACCATCAACGCCATGGCGCGCGACGATGCCGGCACCCTGTGCGACCCCTTCGACGGTCAGGGCGACCTGGCTGCGCGGGTACTGCGCCATGTCAGCCCGGCCTTTGCCGAAGACCCGCTGCGCATCCTGCGCGTGGCGCGCTTTGCGGCGCGCTTCGGCGACTTCACGGTGGCGCCGGAAACCATGGCGCTGATGCAAGACATCGTTGCCGCCGGCGAGATCGAGCATCTGGTGGCCGAGCGGGTGTGGCAGGAAGTCGCCCGCGGGCTGATGGAAGAGCACCCGCAGCGCATGTTCGAGGTGCTGCGCGAGAGCGGTGCGCTGTCGCGCCTGCTGCCCGAACTGGCCAGGCTGCCCGAAGACGAACGCGCTGCGCTGTACGCCCGCCTGCAACTTGCCGTGGACCGCAAGGCGCCACTGGAACAGCTCTGGGCGCTGGTGCTGCGGCCCTTCGATGCCGACACCGCGCGTGCCGTGTCGGAACGCCTCAAGGCACCGAACGAGGCGCGCGACCTGGCGGTAATGCTGGCACGCGAAGCCGCCTCACTGCCCTGTGACGGCAACGACGCCACGAGTGCGCTCGATTTGCTCCTACGCTGCGACGCGCTGCGCCGGCCGGAGCGCTTCTCGGCGCTGCTGGAGGCCGCCGCCGATGACGACCCGACGCTCGACACCGCACGCTGGCGCGCCGCCCTTGCGGCCGCGTCCGGCGTGGACGCCGGCGCGA
>JAJLLM010000007.1:0-8538 GCA_033837965.1 Pseudazoarcus pumilus | reverse complement strand
TCCGGCATCCAGTTCTCGCCGAGAATGTGGCGGGCGATCTCGACGACGATGTAGTCCGCCTCGACCTTGCCGTCGTCGGCGTAGCGCGACAGGCCCTGCAGGCAGCTCGGGCAGGAGGTCAGCACCTTGACCGGCGCGTCGGGTGCGTCCTCGCGCAGCGCGGCGGCGCCCTTCTCGATCTCCTCCTGCTTGCGGAAGCGCACCTGCGTCGAGATGTCGGCGCGCGAGGCAGCCAGCGTGCCGGACTCACCGCAGCAGCGGTCGTTCAGGTCCACCCGCGTGCCCATCAGCTCATTGGCCACCTTGATGCCCTGGTACTGCTTCATCGGCGTGTGGCAGGGCTCGTGATACATGTAGCGCGTGCCGGTGATGCCTTCCAGCTTGACGCCCTTTTCCAGCAGGTACTCGTGGATGTCGAGCAGGCGGCAGCCCGGGAAGATCTGCTCGAACTGGTACTTCATGAGCTGATCCATGCAGGTGCCGCAGGACACGATCACGGTCTTGATGTCGAGGTAGTTCAGCGTGTTGGCCACACGGTGGAACAGCACGCGGTTGTCGGTGGTGATCTGCAGGCCCTTGTCCTCGAAGCCGGCCGAGGTCTGCGGATAGCCGCAGCACAGGTAACCCGGCGGCAGCACCGTGGTGGCCCCGACGTGGTACAGCATGGCCTGGGTGGCGAGGCCGACCTGGCTGAACAGGCGCTCCGAGCCGCAGCCCGGGAAGTAGAACACCGCTTCCGATTCATCGCGCTTGCGCTGCGGGTTGCGGATCACCGGGATGACCTTGTCGTCCTCGATGTCGAGCAGCGCGCGGCTGGTGCGCTTGGGCAGGTTGCCGGGCATGGGCTTGTTGATGAAGTGGATCACCTGCGCCTTGATCGACGCCTTGCCGAGCGTGGCCGGGGGCGCCTTGACCTGATCCTGGATCAGGCCCAGCGACTTGCCGATGCGGTGGCCCAGGCGCTGCGCCTTGTAGCCCCACTCGATCATGCCCTTGCGGATCAGCTTGATGGTGGCCGGGTCCTTCACCGTGAGGAAGGCCATCGCGGCCTTGGTGCCGGGGTTGAACGACTTCTTGCCCTGCTTGCGCAGCAAGTTGCGCATCTTGATCGACACGTCGCCGAAGTCGATGTCCACCGGACAGGGCTTCTCGCACTTGTGGCACACCGTGCAGTGATCGCCGACGTCCTCGAACTCGGCCCAGTGCGCCAGCGAGACGCCGCGCCGCGTCTGCTCCTCGTACAGCATGGCCTCGATCAGCAGCGAGGTGCTGAGGATCTTGTTGCGCGGGCTGTACAGCAGGTTGGCGCGCGGCACATGGGTGGAGCACACCGGCTTGCACTTACCGCAGCGCAGGCAGTCCTTGATGTCGTTGGAGATGTCGCCGATCTCGGTCTGCTCCATGATCAGCGACTCGTGCCCCATCAGGTTGAAGCTGGGCGTGTAGGCGAGGTCCAGGTTGGCGCGGAAATTCGCGTCACGCATGAGCTTGCCGCGGTTGAAGCGGCCCTGCGGATCGACCTTCTGCTTGTAGGCCCAGAAGCCGGCCATCTCGTCGTCGGTGAGGTAGTCGAGCTTGGTGATGCCGATGCCGTGCTCACCCGAGATCACGCCGTCGAGCGAGCGGGCAATCGCCATGATGCGGTCGACCGTGCGGTTGGCCGTGGTCAGCATCTCGTAGTGGTCGGAGTTCACCGGGATGTTGGTGTGCACGTTGCCGTCGCCGGCGTGCATGTGCAGCGCCACGAATACCCGGCCGCGCAGCACCTCGCGGTGCACCGCCTGGATCTGCGCGCGCACCGGGTCAAACACCACGCCGTCGAAGATCTTGTCCAGACGAGGTTGCAGTTCGGCCTTCCACGAGATGCGGATGGAGTAATCCTGCAGGCGATGGAACAGCACCGGGTCTGCGGCGCGGTTGGTGAACTCGGTGGCCACGATGCCCAGCGCCGAAAAGGCCGGTTCAGCCTCGGACAGCGGCGTGTCGAGATTGTCGAGCAGCCACTGCCAGCGCGAGCGGATCTCGGCGATGGCATCGAGCGCGGCCTGCCGGCAGTCGCCGATCAGTGCTTCCTTGTCGAGGTCGGAATCGCCGCGGTTGAGCGGCAGGTCGCCGGCCACGAACTCGGCCAGCGCGTCGCACAGTGCGAGCTTGTTGGCCGTCGACAGCTCGATGTTGATGCGTTCGATGGCGTCGCAGTAGTCACCCATGCGGTCGAGCGGGATCACCACGTCTTCGTTGATCTTGAAAGCGTTGGTGTGCTTGGAGATGGCGGCAGTGCGCGAGCGGTCCAGCCAGAAGCGCTTGCGCTGCTCGTCGGAGGCGGCGATGAAACCTTCGGCGCCGCGCGAATTGCACATGCGCACGACCTCCGAGGCGGCGGCCATCACGGCGTTCTCGTCGTGCCCGACGATGTCGCCGACCAGCACCATCTTGGGCCGCCCGTGGCGCTTGGCCTTGGTCGAGTAACCGACCGCTTTCACATAGCGCTCGTCCAGATGTTCCAGGCCGGCCAGTTGCACGCCTGCGGCGTGGCCTTCGCCACCGGGCTTGAAGTAGTCGGTGATCTCGACGATGGACGGCACGGCTTCGCGTACCTGACCGAAGAACTCCAGACACACCGTGCGCACATGCGGCGGCATCCGGTGCAGCACCCAGCGCGCGGCCACGATCAGGCCGTCCGTGCCTTCCTTCTGCACGCCCGGCACGCCGCCGAGGAACTTGTCGGTGACATCCTTGCCCAGCCCGGTCTTGCGGCAGCTCGCGCCGGGCATGCTGATGATTTCCTCGGCGAGTTGCTTGCGGCCGTGCGCGTCGAAGCGGCGCAGACGGAACTCGACGGTTTCCTGCTCGTGGATCTTGCCGAGGTTGTGATTGAGCCGCTCGACCTCCAGCCAGTCGCCGTCGGGCGTGACCATCTTCCACCACGCAAGGTTGTCGAGCGCGGTGCCCCACAGCACGGCCTTCTTGCCGCCGGCGTTCATGGCGATGTTGCCGCCGATACAGGAGGCCTCGGCCGAAGTCGGGTCGACCGCGAACACGCGCCCGGCGGCGCCTGCCGCCTCGGCCACGCGCGCCGTGACCACGCCGGCGCCGGTGCGGATGGTGGCGACCGGCGTGTCCAGGCCAGGCAGCGTCAGATCCTCGACCGGGCCGAGGTCGATGAGTTTTTCGGTGTTGATGACCACCGACTTCGCGTCCAGCGGAATTGCCCCGCCGGTGTAACCGGTGCCGCCGCCGCGCGGGATGATGGTCAGCCCCAGCTCGATGCAGTCGCGCACCAGCGGGGCCATTTCCTCTTCGGTGTCGGGATAGAGCACGACGAAGGGGTACTCCACGCGCCAGTCGGTGGCGTCGGTGACGTGCGAGACGCGGGCGTGGCCGTCGAAACAGATGTTGTCGCGCCGGGTGTGGCGCGCCAGGGTTTTCGCCACGCGCTTGCGCAGCGCGCCGGTCTCCTCGAAGAAGGCCGCGAAGCGGGCTACCGCCTGCTCGGCGGCATTGACCAGCACGGCGACGCGGGCCGAGCGCTCGGGATCTTCCGTGGCGCTTTCCTGACGGCGCTTCTCGACCTCGCGCAGGCGGTGATGCATGGCGCCGACCAGTGCCTCGCGGCGTTCACGGCTGGCGAGCAGGTCGTCCTGCAGATAGGGGTTGCGCTGTACCACCCAGATGTCGCCCAGCACCTCGTACAGCATGCGCGCCGAGCGGCCGGTGATGCGCTCGGCGCGCAGGCTGTCCAGCGTTTCCCAGGCGTCTGCGCCGAGCAGGCGGATGACGATCTCGCGGTCGGAAAACGAGGTGTAGTTGTACGGGATTTCGCGCAGGCGCTGGGTCATGGTCGGTGCGGGGGTTGAAACTGCAGAGCAGGGTCCGATTGTAACTTACTGCGCTGCATCAAGCGCCGAAAACAAAGCCATGACGATCACAGGGTATTGATTTGCATGAAAAAAGCGGCGAGGCCGGACGGCCCGCCGCCTTGCATGTGGGACCTGTGATCAGTGGATGTCGAAGTCCACCAGGTTGGCTTCGCCATCGCTTGCCGGAAAGCCCAGACCGATGCGGCCATGCAGGGGCAGTTCGGCTTCCTGCCCCTTCAGGAAGATGGCGTTGCCGCTGGCCGGTGCGACCCACGAGCCGTTGCTGCTGTGGTCGGTGATGGCAAAGCGGTTGTCGCGGAAATCGATGCGTGCATGCCGGCGCGACGCGCGCGGATCGTCCAGCACCAGATCGTTGTCCGGCTCGCGGCCGAGCAGCAGGCTGGGGTGCTGCGCATCGACATACAGGGTGCGGCCCTGATGGCGCACGCGCAGCCGCGGCGGGCGACGTTCGTTGCTCTCGGCCGTACCGGCCAGCGCCGCATGGCGCATCAGGGCGATCACGCCTTCACCCAGTGCCACATAGTCGACCGCCGTGGCGCGTGCGAACTGGCGGGTGGATGAGCTCATGCGCGCCGCCGCCTGTGCGCTGACCAGTACCTCGGCCGGGCGGGCCATGCCGGCCAGCCGCACCAGTTCAGGGGCGCCTGCAGCTGTATCGTCTGCGAGATGGATGGCAGCGCGCAGGCCGAAGCGTGCACCGCCGACAGGCGGCAACTGGTATACCCGCTCGATCATTTCACAGGCAGCCAGCGCGGCGGCATCGGCGGATGCGAAGAGCGCACACAGGTCGTCGGCCGATCCGCTCTGGATGGCACCGCCGTTGGCCTCCAGTGACAGCTTCATGCGGTTGCGTGCGCGGTCGATGGCGTGACGGGCGTCGCCCGCGATGGCGGCTGGGGAGGGACCGCCAAGCAACTGGGCCATCAGGATGCAGGAAGACATAGCGGTGTCCATGGTCGAGGTTTCGTCAGTGCCTGGTGGCCACCCCAGCTGCGGCCGATTCCATGATGTTCAAATAGTTTTTGGCCCGCAACCCGAATTTACAGTGTCTTGCGAATCGTCCGTTGTGCTCAGCAGGGTGAGCCGGCCGAATGGCGTCTGCGGCAACTCCGGTGGGTCGAAGGCGGTGTCGCCTTCGTTTACCGGGGTGTCGTTCGTCAGGCCTCGGAAATCGAACAATGCCGCATCCATGAGGTGTGAGGGCACGACCTGCCCCATGGCCGTGAAGATCGATTCGATGCGCCCCGGATGCTCGCGTGCCCAGCCCTGCAGCATGGCCTTGATCTGGCGGCGCTGGGCGTTCTCCTGCGAGCCGCACAGATTGCACGGGATGATCGGGTAGCCCATGGTCCGGGCAAAACGTGAGATGTCGGCTTCCGTGCAATAGGCCAGCGGTCGGATCACGACGTGCTCGCCGTCGTCGCTCACCAGTTTCGGCGGCATGGCCTTGAGCCGCCCGCCAAAGAACAGGTTCAGGAAGAAGGTTTCGAGGATGTCGTCGCGATGGTGTCCCAGCGCGATCTTCGTCGTGCCCAGTTCGCGCGCCGTGCGGTAGATGATGCCGCGACGCAGGCGCGAGCACAGCGAACAGGTGGTCTTGCCCTCGGGAATCTTGTCCTTGACGATCGAGTAGGTGTCTTCGGTGACGATGCGGTACTCGACGCCGATCGATTCGAAGTAGGCCGGCAGCACCTCGGCCGGGAAGCCCGGCTGCTTCTGGTCGAGGTTCATCGCGATGATGCGGAAATCGACCGGTGCGCGCTCCCGCAGCGCGAGCAGGCACGATAGCAGCGTGTACGAATCCTTGCCGCCCGAGATGCAGACCATCACGACGTCGCCGTCGCGGATCATGTCGAAGTCGGCGATGGCCTCACCGACGCCGCGTTCGAGCTTCTTCTTCAGGCGCAGAAAGGTGTTCGAGAAGCGGTTCTCGACGGCGCCGACGACGCCTTCCGGTGCGTTCACTGCAGTTCCTCCGTAACGCCGGAAATTATACGCCGGGGGTCGCGAGGTGGGCGCTGCGCCCGCCGTCCACCGCCAGGATCTGGCCGGTCACGTAGGGTGCGTCGAGCATCAGGAAGCGCACTGCGCCGGCGATGTCTTCCGGCTGCCCCTGCCGACGCAGCAGCGTGTCGGCAATGATGGCCTCACGCTCGGCCGGCGCGTATTGCCCGTCTTCGGGCCATGCGATGGGGCCGGGCGACACGCCATTGACGCGCACTTCGGGCGCCAGCTCCACGGCCAGCGCACGCGTCAGGCCGAGCAGGCCGGCCTTGGCGCTGCAGTACAGCGGGTAACCGCGGAAGGGGCGCTCGGCGTGGATGTCGACGATGTTGACGATGGCGCCGCCGGCCTCGCGCAAGGCTGGTGCCAGCGCCTGGGTGAGGAACAGCGGGCCCTTCAGGTTGGAGCCGATCAGGTCGTCCCATGCGGCTTCGTCGATTTCGCCGAGCGCGGTGGGGAAGAAGCTCGACGCGTTGTTGACCAGCCCGTCGAGCCGGCCGAAGGCGGCCAGCGCATCGGCCGCGATGCGTTGCGGCACGCCGCTGGCAGCCAGATCGCCGCGCACGCAGGCGGCCGATTGCGGCCGCAGGGCGTTGAGTTCGGCGGCGAGTGCTTCGGCCTCGCCGGCAGCATTGCGGTAATGCAGCAGGATGCGCGCGCCGGCCGCATGCAGCGCACGCGCAATGGCCGCGCCGACGCGTCGGGCGGCGCCGGTGACGAGGATGACGGGGGGCTGGTTCATGTCGAAGCTCCGGCAGGGACAAGCAGGTCGAGCCATTCGAGGATACGTTGTGCAGCGCGTTCCCATTCGGGTTCCAGCATCAGCGCGTGGCCGAAGCCGGGCAGGATCTCGGCCGGGGTGCCGAGCGCGCGGCCGGTGGCCTCGACTTCGCCGGGCGGGATGAGGCGGTCGTGCTCGGCACCGAGGATGAGCAGGGGCACCTGCTGCATGCGTTGCGGGCGCGGCAGGTCGAAGGCCGTCATGTCCCACAGCGCGCGGGCTGATTCGGGCTGGCAGCGGCGCACGTAGCAGGTCAGGTCGGCATGGTCGATGGGTTG
The DNA here is from genome assembly GCA_033837965.1 of Pseudazoarcus pumilus. Lineage (GTDB taxonomy): Bacteria > Pseudomonadota > Gammaproteobacteria > Burkholderiales > Rhodocyclaceae > Pseudazoarcus > Pseudazoarcus pumilus_A. Next base: position 1,594 of record JAJLLM010000007.1, on the reverse strand, counting down.
GTGGAAGAGCGCTTCACGCACGTGCTCCAGGGCCGGTTCACGTCCGGCCAGCAGGGCGTTGAGCGTGACCAGCAGGCCGGGTTGCTGCACCAGCATGCGCATGGCCGACGGGCCGAGGCCGTGCGGCGGCACGGCGCACAGCAGGGCTGCACCCGGCACGCTGCGCTGCTCCAGCACCTTCTGCACCACCAGCCCACCCATGGAGTGGCCGATCAGTACCGGCGCGGCGGACAGCGCGTCGATGGTGGTGACCACATCCTCGACGTAGTCGGCCAGCCGCAGCGAATCGAGCCGCTCGCGGCCCTCGCTGCCGCCGTGGCCGGACAGCGAGATCGCATGGGCGGCGTAGCCGTGTTGCGCGAAGTACGGCAGGAAGTGCTCGTCCCAGCACCAGGCGCCGGTGTAGGCGCCATGCACGAACAGCAGCGGCTGTGCGCGCGTTGCGGCTTGCGGAGTACGGACGATATGTTCGAGCCGGCGTGTGTCCATGTCAGCCCGGCACCGCCATGCCGCGCGCAACGGCCGGACGGGCGCCGAGCAGGTCGAACCAGCGCTTCACGTTGGGGAAGTCGGCCAGATCGACCTGCTGCCATTCGTGGCGTGCGATCCACGGGTAGGTGGCGATGTCGGCAATGGTGTACTGGTCGGCGGCGAGCCATTCGTGCTCGGCCAGGCGGCGGTCGAGCACGCCGTAGATACGGCGTGTTTCGGCCGAGTAGCGTTTCCGCGCGTAGGGCACGTCTTCCGGCGCGAAGCGCAGGAAATGGTGGGCCTGCCCCATCATCGGGCCGACCGAGCCCATCTGCATCATCAGCCACTCCACCGTCTGGTAGCGGCCGCGCGCATCGGCCGGCAGCAGCTTGCCGGTCTTCTCGGCCAGATACAGCAGGATGGCGCCGGATTCGAACAGCGAGACCGGCTGGCCGTCCGGGCCATCGGTATCGACGATGGCGGGAATCTTGTTGTTCGGGCTGATGGCGAGGAAGTCGGGTGCGAACTGCTCATCGCGCGTGATGTTGATGGTCTTCACCTCGTAGGGCAGACCCAGTTCTTCCAGCATGATCGAGACCTTTCGGCCGTTCGGGGTGCTCCAGGTGTACAGGGTGATCATGTCGTCCTTTCCGTGTTGGCGTGGGGCGGGTCTTCGGGGTCTAATGCAGCACGTTTCCGGGAGTCTGCATGCTCAAGTGGTTGCTCGTCATCGTCGTCATCGTGTTGGTCACCGGAATGTTCCGCTCCACGCTGTCGCGCCACTTGCGTCTCGGGCACCTGCCGGGTGACCTGCACTTCAATTTCCGCGGCCGACCCTATCACTTTCCGTTTACCAGCACGGTATTGCTGTCGGGCGTGGCGCTGCTGATCCTGTGGTCGATTTAGCCGCCGGCGATGGCCGAGACGCGTGCTTCCCGCACGCGCAGCGGGATGTCGCGCTTGTCACGGCAGGCGGCTGCAATCGCGCCGGCGTCCACGCCGGACGCGGCCGCAAGGGCGGCGCGCCAGCGTGCGGTGTCGAGCGTCGGGTCGTCATCGGCGGCGGCCTCCAGCAGCGCCGAGAAGCGCTCCGGCCGGCGCAGCGCGTCGCAGCGTAGGAGCA
>JAJLLM010000006.1:0-12560 GCA_033837965.1 Pseudazoarcus pumilus | reverse complement strand
GCCCTGGATGCACTTGAGGCCGGCCTCGATGACGTCCCACTTGGACGAGTCGATCATGATCGGCACGCGCGAGATGTCCGGCTCGGACGCGATGAGCTTGAGGAAGCGCTCCATCGCGGCCTTGGAATCCAGCATGGCCTCGTCCATGTTGATGTCGATGACCTGCGCGCCGTTCTCGACCTGCTGGCGCGCAACGGCCAGTGCATCGTCGAAGCGGTCTTCGAGGATCATGCGGGCGAAGGCGCGCGAGCCGGTGACGTTGGTGCGCTCGCCGACGTTCACGAACATCGAGTCGTCCGCGATGTTGAAGGGCTCCAGGCCGGACAGGCGGCACTTCTTCTCGATGCTCGGCACCTTGCGCGGCGCGATGTCCCGCACCACCTCGGCAATCGCCGCGATGTGTGCCGGCGTGGTGCCGCAACAGCCACCGACGATGTTGAGCAGGCCGGATTCGGCCCATTCGCGGATGGCGGTGGACAGCTCTTCCGGCGTCTCGTCGTAGCCGGTGGGCGACAGCGGGTTGGGCAGGCCGGCGTTGGGGTGGGCCGAAACGTAGGTGTCGCAGATGTTCGACAGCTCTTCCACGTACTGGCGCAATTCCTTGGCGCCCAGTGCGCAGTTCAGGCCCATGGAAATCGGCCGGGCGTGCGCCAGCGAGTTCCAGAAGGCTTCGGCCGTCTGGCCGGACAGCGTGCGGCCCGAGGCATCCGTGATGGTGCCCGAGATCATCACCGGCCAGCGCCGCCCCAGATCGGCAAAGAGCTTCTCGATGGCGAAGACGGCGACCTTGGCGTTGAGCGTGTCGAACACCGTCTCGATCATCAGCAGATCGGCGCCGCCTTCGAGCAGACCCTTGGCCGAGTCGTAGTAGTCGTCGCACAGGGCTTCGAAGCTGATGTTGCGGAAGCCCGGGTCGTTCACGTCCGGCGAGATCGACAGCGTGCGCGAGGTCGGCCCCACCACGCCGGCCACGAAGCGCGGCTTGGCAGGGTTTTTGGCGGTGTATTCGTCGCAGATGAGGCGGGCGCGGCGCGCGCCTTCCACGTTCAGCTCGTAGGCGATGTCCTCCAGACCGTATTCGGCCTGCGACACGCGCGTGGCGTTGAAGGTGTTGGTCTCGACGATGTCGGCGCCGGCGTCGAGGTACTGGCGGTGAATCTCGTCGATGACCTCCGGCCGCGTGATGACCAGCAGGTCGTTGTTGCCCTTGAGGTCGCGCGGGTGGGCGAGGAAGCGGTCCATGCGGTCGGCGCCGCGGTAGTCGCGCTCCGACAGCTTGTACTGCTGGATCATGGTGCCCGTGGCCCCGTCGAGCACGAGGATGCGCTCGGACATCAGGGCCTGGAGTTCTGCGGTACGGTCGGGCTGCATGCGGTCTACCTCAACGGTTCAGGAGCCGGAGGCGCGCTGCAAAAGGAAACGGCGCCACAGCCCCGGAAAAGGGTCTGCGAGCGCCGTTGTTCGGTTGCTGAGCCTGGCCCGGCGACGTGGATTCGTCAGCGTCGGGTCGCAGCGCTCCTCAGCAAGCCGCGCAGTTTACCGGGAGCAGGGCCGGCATGCAAAACAAGCGCTTACCAGCCGTAATGGCCGAACCATCCGAAGCGCGGCGAGCCGTAGCCGAAGCGGCCATAGGGGTGGAAGTGCGGGCCGTAGCTGAAACCGAAGCCGTAGTACAACGGCGACCCGAACATGCCCAGGCCGTTGCCTTCACTGGGATAGACGTAGGTATAGCTGGTGCGGTCCACCTTGCCGTCGATGAAATGCACGTTCAGGTAGGTGGCCAGGATGCCCGGATAGGGGTTGGACACGTTCCAGTCCCACACCTCTTCCTTCAAACGCGGAAAACGCTCGATGCTGCGGTGGGCGCCGAGCGTGCGCTGCACCTGCTCGATGGTCATGCCGGGCTTCACGCGGCCATGGTTGCGGTGGTCGAGCGCATCGAACTGCTCGATGACGCGGCCGCCGGCATCCACGGTGTACATCCAGCAGGTCTCGCCCATCGGCTGGGTGGAATACTCGAGCGTGCGGGTACCGTCCTCGTTGGTCCAGACATGTCGGGGCTGGCCGCGCTTGGCGATCAGATCCGCCTCGAAGTCGAAGCGGGTCTGGAAACTGGCGCAGCCGCTCAGTGCCACAAAGGCCGCCACGAGCAGCAGCCACAGGGAAAGTCTCGATCTCATGATGTGCCTCGTATCACTATCCACTAAGGCGACAGCCTGGCGCGCGACCAGGCACCATCTTCGCCCAGCGTCCATGCGAAGCGGTCGTGCAGCCGTGATGAACGCCCCTGCCAGAACTCCCAGTAATCCGGCACCAGCCGGTAGCCGCCCCAGTGGGGCGGGCGGGGCGGCCTGAGGCCGAACTTCAGGCCATACTCGGCGGCCCGCGCGACGATCACGCCACGATCCGGAATCACCTCACTCTGGTTCGAAGCCCAGGCGCCGATGCGGTGCGTCAGCGGACGACTCTCGAAGTAGGTGTCCGACTCTTCGTCCGACACCTTCTCCACCTTCCCTTCGATACGCACCACGCGCTCCAGTTCAACCCAGTGGAATTGCAGCGCTGCCTGCGGATTGGCCGCCAGTTCGCGACCCTTGCGGCTGTTGTAGTTGGTGTACCAGACGATGCCGCGATGATCGAAGCCCTTGATCAGCACCACGCGGGTGGACGGGCGGCCATTCTCGCCGACGGTGGCCACCGTCATCGCGTTGGGCTCGGGCAGGCCGGCCTTCATCGCGTCGGCAAACCATTCCTCGAACTGCGCGAAGGGGTCATGCAAGGCCTCGTGGTCTTCGAGGCTGCCCTGCTCATAGCTCTTGCGCAGGTCGGAAAGCGGGGGGTTACTCATGGCGGACTCCAGGCTGCGGCGGGTTCGACCGGCCACGCCGCGGGGCAGTTCAATGCCCTGAATGATAAGCCAGCCGGCTTGCCCCCGCGGCCATGAACGGCAACAATCGCGCCCTTCAACCGGGCAATTCCGGCCGATCTGCGTATCGGCCGCCCGGTGGCGGCGATGTCCGCCAGCAACGCGCCCGCTCAGGCGGGCTTTAAACCCCGGCGCGTCCCGCACCGGGGTGGCTTGACCGGCCGCGGCCGGTCGTGAAAACGGGAGTTTCAAATGTCCGCACCATCTGCCTCGCGCAGAGGTTTCATGCTGTCCGCCCTCGCGCTGGCCACCCTCACCGCCTTCGGCCCGGCCCCGGTTCTTGCCGCCGCGCCGAACAAACTGATCATCACCGCCATTCCCGACGACGGCGACGCCGACCGCATGCGCGAGAACTTCGGCGCGCTGGCCAAGTACCTCGGCGAGAAGGCCGGCATCGAAGTCGAGTACATGCACGTCGAGAACTACGCCGCCAGCGTCACCGCGCTGGCCACCGGCCGCGCGCACGTCGCCTGGCTGGGCGCGGTCACGACCGCGCAGGCGCGCATGCAGATGCGCGACGGCATCACCATTCTCGGCTGCCGCGACATCGACAAGGGCTTCGTCAGCTACTTCATCGCCAACCCGGCCACCGGCCTCGCCCCGGTGTCGAATCTGGCCGAACTGGCGAAAGCCGCTCAGGGCAAGGGCTGGAGCTTCACCTTCGGCAGCAAGAGCAGCACCTCCGGCCACATGATGCCGCGCAAGTACTTCCTCGATCAGGCCGGCACGCCGCCCGAGAAGGTATTCCGCACGGTGGCCTACTCCGGCAGCCACGACGTGGTGATGCAGATGGTGGCCGACGGCACGCACCAGGTCGGCGCGCTGAACTACGCGTCCTGGGACAAGGCCAGCGCGGAGCTGAAGGCCAAGGCGCCGATCGTCTACAAGACGCCCGAATACACCAACTACGCGCTGACCGCCCGTGCCGACCTCGGTCCGGAACTGCTCGGCAAGCTGCGCTCGGCGCTGCTGGCGCTGGACGCTCGCGACCCGAACGGCGCCAAGGTGCTCAAATACCTGAAGGCCGGCAGGTTCATCGAGGCCGACATCTCCGAGTGGCAGGGCTACGTCGACCTGCTGCAGTCGGGCATCGACATCGGCGGCTGAACCGCCTTGTAGGTCGCGATGAGCGCAGCGAATTGCGACAGCAGCGCCGGTAACAGACGCCCCCGTCGCATTTCGCCTTTGGCTCAACGCGACCTACGCGCACGAGATCCCCAATGAACTCCAACCCCACCATCCGCCTCACCGACACCTGCGTCGCCTACGCCGGCCGGACCGTGCTCGACGGCATCACGCTGGACATCGCGGCGGGTGAGCGCGTGGCCGTCATCGGGCCGTCGGGCGCGGGCAAGACCACGCTGTTCCGCCTCATTGCCGGGCTGGTCAAGCCGGTGCGTGGCGACGCCCGCACGCTGGGTCTGGATACGCGCGACCTGCGCGGCCGGCGGCTGGCCGCGCTGCGCCGCGAGCTGGGATTCCTGCAGCAGCAAGACAACCTGATTCCGCAACTGCGCGTGGTGCACAACGTGCTGATGGGTCGTCTCGGTCACTGGTGCCTACCGCGCGCGCTGCTCTCCCTGCTGTGGCCGCAGCAGATCGAACTGGCGCGTTCCGCGCTCTCCAGGGTGGAACTGGCCGAGCGCCTTTGGTCGCTGCCCGACGAGCTTTCCGGCGGGCAGCAGCAGCGCGTCGCGGTGGCGCGGCTGATCGTGCAGCAGCCGCGACTGGTTCTGGCCGACGAACCGGTGAGCGCGCTCGACCTGCGGCTGGGGCGCGAGATCATCGGCCTGCTCACGGAACTCGCCACGCGCGACGGCGTGACGCTGCTGGTGAACCTGCACACGCTGGACCTGCTGCAGGGCCACTTCGACCGCGTGGTGGCGCTGCGTGACGGCAAGCTGTTCTGGCAGGGCCGGCCCGAAGCGCTGACGCAGGCGCTGCTGCGCGAGCTGTATGGCGCCGAGTATCGCGCGCCGCATCTGGACGAGATCGCGCTGCCGGCATGAGCACCCTCGCCCTTCCCGCGCTGCACGGCAAAAGACCGTGGGGGCACTTCGTCGCCATCGTCGCGCTGCTGCTTGCGGTGGTGGCGGCCTTTGCCGCGGCAGAGTGGGACCTCGCCGCACTGACCGACGCCGAGCGCCGCGCCGCCGCAGCGGGACGCATGGGTGCGTGGCTGGCGGCCTTCCTGTCGCCCGACCTGTCGACGGACTTCCTCGCGCACGGTTGGGAGCTGACGCTGCAGACGCTGTCGGCCGCCATCCTCGGCACTGCGCTGGCGGTGGTGCTGGCCTACCCGCTGGCAATGGGCGCGAGCCGCGCGGTGTGCGTGGGCGAGGAGTCGGCGCGTGGTGCATGGCGCCACTTTCCGCTGCGCTCGCCGGCCGCGCTGCTGTGTTCGCTGTGCCGGCTGATCCAGGACGTGTTGCGCGCGGTGCCGGACTTCGTATGGGCCATCATCCTGGTCGCCATGATCGGGCTCGGCCCGCTCACCGGCGCGCTGGCGCTGGCGTTGAACATCACCGGCATCCTCGCCAAGGTCTACAGCGAGCTGTGGGACAGCGTGCCGGAAGAGCGCTATGCGCAGGTGCGCGGGCTGGGCGGCGGGCGCATCGCCACCTTCCTGTACGGCATCCGCCCGCTGGCCTCGCGCAATGTGTTGTCCTTCACGCTGATGCGCGCCGAGTGTGCGATCCGTAACGCCGCGGTGATCGGCGCCGTCGGGGGTGGCGGCCTGGGGGCCGAGATCTGGTACCAGATCCGCTTCGGCGCGTGGGACAAGGTCGGCACGCTGATCCTGTTTACGCTGCTGCTGACGCTCACCGCCGATTTGGCCAGCAACTACATCCGCCGCCAGTTGCGCGGCGATCCGAATCGCAGCGCGGCACCCGTCTCGTGTGCGGTGGCCGGGCCGATCGAGCGTGAGGCAGTGGCCATCCGCCCGCCGCGCGCGGCGTGGTGGGCCGCCGGTTTCGTCGGGCTGGTCACGGTCTGGTCGCTGTGGTTCATGGGCTGGGGCAACCGCGCCGGGCAGGACGGCGCGGTGCGCAACCATCTGGAACCCGCGCTGGAGCTGTTTACCGGCCAGGCCTGGGAAAACCTGCGCTTCTTCGAGCGCCTGCTGTCGCCGGTGCTGGAAGCCGAGTTCGTCTGGCGCGTGGTGCAGTCAGCGGCCATTCCGCTGGCGATTGCGGTGGTCGGCACGCTGCTCGGCGTGGCCGGCGCCATCGTGCTGACGCGCTGGCATTCGGCCAGCTTCCAGCTGCACTCCGCGCGCTTCACGGGCGAAACCCCGGCGCTGTGGCTGCGCGGGGTGCGCGCCCTGCAACTGGCCGCCGCACGCGCCACGGCCATGGTGGCGCGTGGCGTGCCGGAGGTGATGTGGGCCTTCCTGCTGATCGCCTTCTTTGGCCCCGGTCTGGTGGCCGGCACGCTGGCGATTGCGCTGCACACGCTGGGCGTGCTCGGCCGCGTGTATGGCGAGGCGGTGGATAACCTGCCACTGTCACGCTTCGAGCCGGTGTGCGGCGCCTCGCGCATGGTGACCTACGGTGCGGTGGCGGTGCCGTTGGCCTGGCGCGACTGGATGAGCTATGCCTTCTTCCAGTTCGAGAGCAATGTGCGAGCGGCGGTGGTGCTGGGCCTGATCGGGGTCGGCGGGCTGGGCTTCCAGTTCAGCTTCAACTTCGAGTGGTTCCGCTTCGAACGTGCCGGCACCTACCTGCTGGCGATGATCTTGCTGACGGTGCTGATCGACCGTGCATCCCGGATGCTCAGGCTCGGACGCGCCAGCGGCTGAGAGGCTTGTACACATGGCCGGATCGGGCGTATGCACAAAATACGCTAATATGCCGATCCTGCGATGGAGACTCCGGCATGAAACACCTCACGCCCAAAGAGGCGTACGCCTTCCTCAACGAAAACCCCGAAGCGTTGCTCATCGATGTGCGCAGCGAGATCGAGTACCTGTTTGTCGGCCACCCCAAGGGGGCTACGCACATCTCGTGGAATGACGGCCCGGACTGGGAAGTGAACCCGCATTTCGTCGGCGAAGTGAAGAAGCTCGCGGGGCACGGCACCGAGCGCCCGGTGGTGCTGATCTGCCGCAGCGGCAATCGCTCGGTGACGGCAGGCGAAGCGCTGGTCGAGGCGGGCTTCCACAATGTCTACAACGTGCTGCACGGTTTCGAGGGCGAACTCGACGAGAACCACCACCGCGGCACGGTCAGCGGCTGGCGCTACGACGGCCTGCCGTGGGAGCAGTGCTGACGCACCGGGTCAGGGCTTCCTGAAGCTCGCCCACACCACGAAGCACAACAGCCCGAGCGCCACGAACACGCTGGCGCCCGCGGCCAGTGACAGCGGCGACGCCCACAGCAGCGGGGCCGCCACCCCGGCCGTCACGGCATTCACCCCCACCTGCGTGAAGCTCTGGCAACTTGACGCCAGGCCGCGCCGCGTCGGGAACATGTCCAGCACCAGCAGCGTCAGGCTCGGCATCGCCAGCGCCATGCCGAAGGTGTACAGCGCCACCGGCAGCACGGACCACGGCACTGCCGGCGGAAAGAAGGCGGCGTAGGCGATGTTGAACGACACCGCCGCGATCATCACCACGAAGCCGGTGCCGATGGTGCGCTGCCAGTTCCACTTGCCGGCCACCCGGCCGGACAGCCAGGCGCCGCCGATCATGCCGCACACGGCCGGCACGAAGAGCCAGCCGAAGGACTCCGGTCCGAGGCCGAGATGCTCCATCACGAACACCGGCGCCGACAGCACGAAGACGAAGAAGCCGTTGAAGTTGAAGGCCAGTGCAAAGGCCAGCAGCAGGAATGCGCCGCTGCCCAGCACCGTGCCGTAGGCGCGCAGCAGGCGGCCCGGGTGCATGGACTGGCGGGCTTCCGCCGGCAGGGTCTCGGGCAGGAAACGCCAGCTCAGCCACGCCAGCAGCCCGGCAAAGGCGGCGAGGAAGAGGAAGATCGAGCGCCAGCCGGCCAGCAGTAACAGCACGCCGCCCACCATCGGCGCGACCGCCGGCGCGATGCCGAAGATCATCATCACGCGCGACATCAGCCGCTGCGCACGTGCGCCGTCGAACAGATCGCGGATCACGGCGCGGCCGACCACCATGCCGGCGCCCGCGCTCATGCCCTGCAATGCTCGGCCGATCCACAGCCCCTCGATCGAGGTGGCCAGCGCGCACAGCAGCGAGGCCAGCCCGAACAGGCTGGTCGACACGATGATCACGCGGCGTCGCCCGAAGGCGTCGGACAGTGCGCCGTGCCACAGCGCCATCACGGCGAAGGTGAGCATGTAGGCGGTCAGCGTCTGCTGGACCTCGATCTGCGTGGCGCCGAGCGCCTCGCCCATGACGGGAAAGGCGGGCAGGTAGGTGTCGATCGAGAACGGGCCGATGGCGGCCAGCGCAGCGAGCAGCGTGGCCAGACCGGCCGGGGAGAGCGTCATGCGGGTTCCGGAGGACGCGCCGTGGCAGGTCCGGCGCGGGAAGACAGCATATCGACCGCGCGCGGCGCGGGATAGTTCGCCGCTCAGGGGCGTGTGTCGAGCGTCCGCCGGTAGTGCACCGCCTCGGCAATGTGGGCGGCGCCCACGTCCCGGACACCGGCCAGATCCGCAATGCTGCGCGCCACCTTGAGCACGCGGTGATAGCCGCGCGCCGACAGCCCGAGCTTTTCCACCGCCTGCGCGAGCAGGGCGCGACCTGCCGCGTCGGGCGTGCAGTGGGCGTCGATGCCGGGGGGCGGCAGTTCTGCGTTGGTGCATCCCTGTCGCGCATGCTGGCGTTCGCGCGCGGCGAGCACGCGGGCGGCCACGGTGGCGCTGTCCTCGCCGGGTGCTGCGCTTTCGAGTTCAGCCACGTCGAGGGCGGGCACCTCGATCAGTACGTCCATGCGATCGAGCAACGGGCCGGACAGTTTGCCGATGTAACGCGCGACCTGCTCGGGCGTGCACCGGCAGCGCAGCTTGGGGCTGCCGCGCTGACCGCAAGGGCAGGGGTTCATGGCCCCGACGAGCTGGAAACGCGCGGGAAATTCTGCCCGCCGCTGGGCGCGCGAGACCGTGATGGCGCCGGTTTCCAGGGGTTCGCGCAAGGCTTCCAGAACACGCCGGTCGAACTCGGGCAGCTCATCGAGAAACAGCACGCCGTGGTGCGCGAGGCTGATTTCGCCGGGCCGAGGCACCGTGCCGCCACCGACCAGAGCCGGCACCGAAGCGGAGTGATGCGGTGCGCGAAAGGGGCGCTGACGCCAGCGCGCCGGGTCGAAACTGCCTTCGATGGACTGTACTGCGGCCGTCGCCACGGCCTGCGCCTCGTCGAGTGGTGGCAACAGGCCGGGCAGGCGCTGCGCCAGCATCGACTTGCCGGTGCCGGGCGGGCCGAACAGCAGCATCGAATGTCCGCCGGCGGCGACCACCTCCAGCGCGCGTCGCGCGCGCAATTGCCCTTTGACGTCGGCCAGATCGGGGACGGACGGGGGTGTGCTGACGAGCGTGCGCGGATGCGGGATGATCGGCGTGTGGGCGTTCAAGTGCGCGCACACGGCCAGCAGGTCGGCGGCTGGCAGCACGTGCATGCCATCGGCCAGTGCGGCTTCGTCGGCATTAGCCGTGGGCACGACCAGCGCGCGTCCGCCTGCCGTGGTGGCGAGGGCGATGGCGAGCGCGCCGCGCACCGGCTGCAAGGCGCCGTTGAGGGACAACTCGCCGACGAATTCGTGGTGTTCCAGCGCCGCCGCTTCGAGCTGGCCGGATGCGGCCAGGATTCCAATTGCGATCGGCAGGTCGAACAGTCCGCCTTCCTTGGGAAGATCGGCCGGGGCGAGGTTCACCGTGATGCGGCGCTGCGGAAACTCGAATTGCGATACGGTCAGCGCGGCGCGTACGCGATCACGCGCCTCGCGTACTTCCGCGTCAGGTAGCCCGACCAGATTGAAGGCGGGCAGGCCGTTGGCCAGGTGCACTTCCACGGTCACCGCAGGCGCCTCGAGACCGGACAGCGCGCGCGTCTTCACCAATGCCAGAGACATGCAAAGCTCCCCTCTTGTGACGGAGGCATTGTAGCGGCCGCACTTGCAATGACATGGTGATTTATTTGGTGCTCGTACGTCATGCGCTGCTGCTATGATCCGCTGCAGTTGCCGATCCGGCATGAAGTACCGCTCCGCAGCCTACCTCCACCTGGAGAAGCGATGTCCCAATCGACTTTCAGCTTGACCTACGATGGCGGCATTCGTGATGGTTTCGATGCGGAGGCCGTGAAGGCGCGCGTCATCGAATTGCTCCGGCTCAACGAGAAGCAGGGGCAGCGGGTTTTCAGTGGCGCTTCGGTGGTGCTGCGCCATGGTCTGAGCGAGGATGACGCGGTACGTTACTGCGCCCGTCTCAACGCCATCGGCATGGCGGTGGCGTTGCGTATGGAGGATGCTGCGGCGCCACCGCCCGCCGCGCCGGTAGCGCCGGTGAGCGGCACGCAGGATGCTGTGGAGGGCGGCATCGTGCCCTTCGAGTTCCGTGGCGAAGGCGGCGAGTTTTTCCGCATCTGGATCGTCAACGTCGTGCTCAGCATCCTCACGCTGGGCATTTACTCGGCATGGGCCAAGGTGCGCACGCAGCGCTACTTCTACGGCAATACGCGGCTGGCCGGGTCCAGCTTCGAGTACCTGGCCGACCCGGTGCGCATCCTCAAGGGCCGGCTCATCGCGTTTGGCCTGTTGGTGCTGTACGTGGTGTCGGACCAGTTTTCGCCGCTGTTCGGCATTCTTGCCTTCATCGCGCTGATGTTGCTGATGCCGTGGATCGTCCACAGCAGCCTGCGTTTCCGTAACCACAACAGCGCCTGGCGCGGCGTGCGTTTCGGCTTCGATGGCAGCCTCGGCGATGCCTACCGCAACTGGCTGCTGTGGCCCATCGCGGGTGCGCTGTCTCTGGGGCTGCTGATGCCGTGGGTGTTTCGCAAGCAGATCGCCTACGCCATCGAGGGCAGCCGCTTCGGCGATACCCGTTTCGGCTTCGACGGCGGTGTGAAGCGCATCTACCTGATCTTCGGCGCGTGTCTGGGGGTGTTGCTGCTGTGCGTGGTGGCGGCAGGTTTCGTGCTTGGCCTCGTTACGCCTGCCGTGGTCAGTGCGAGTGCCGGCAGTGAGCCGGGGATGCTTGGTCTGGTGCTGGCGGTGATCGGCATGGTGCCGCCGCTGATCGGCTATTTCCTCGCCTTTGCGCTGTTTGTGGCGTGGATGACCAACTACCGCTTCAACGGAAGCCGTCTCGGCATGCACCGCTTCGAGGCGGATTACCGTTTCGGCTCCTACACCCGCCTGGTGCTGGTGAACACCCTCGGCATGGTGTTTACGCTGGGTCTGTTCTATCCGTGGGCCAAGGTGCGCAGTGCGCGCTACGCTGCCGAGCATACTCGCGTCATCGCAGATGGCAGCCTGGACGAGTTTGCCGCCAGTCAGGACCAGGACGTGAATGCCACGGGCGGCGAGATGGGTGAGCTGTTCGACATCGGGATCGGCTTCTGATGCAGGTCAATGGGCATTTCAGCGATGGTCGCCAGGCGCGCGCCGAGACGGCGTATCTGATACAGGAAGGCGGCCGGCTATGGGTCGTTGGCGCCGATGGTCGTTCGCTGGTCGAGCCCACGCCGCTGCGCGCGGTACGCGTCAGCGCCCGGCTCGGGCGCACGCCGCGCCACCTCGTGTTCCCCGCCGGTGGCCGCTTCGCGACCGACGACAACGACGGTGTCGATGTCTTGCTGGGGGTGCATGCGCGTGCCGGGCAGGGCTTGGTGGACCGCCTTGAATCGCGCTGGCGCTTCGTCCTTGCGGCGCTCGTCGTCACCGTTGCAGTGGTCTTCGTGGGCGTGATGTGGGGGGTGCCGGCAGCTGCCCGGCATGTGGCCTTCCAGTTGCCGGCCTCGGTCGGGCAGGAAGCGCAGCGTGTGGCCGTCGACATGCTCGATCGCAGCGCCTTCGAGCCGAGCAGGCTCGAAGGCGCCGAGCAGGCCCGGTTGCAGGCGGTGTTCGCACCGCTGATCGCGCGGCATGCGCCGGAACTGGGCATCACGGTGAGTTTTCGTGACGCCGCGAACAGCTTCGGTGCCAATGCCCTGGCGCTGCCCGGCGGTGCGGTCATCATGACCGATCAGTTGGTGACGCTGGCCCAGCATGACGAGGAACTGCTCGCCATTCTGGCCCACGAGATCGGGCACGTCGCCGAGCGTCACGCGCTGCGCCGTACGGTGCAGGCCTCCGCCCTGTCGCTGCTGACCCTGCTGGTATTCGGCGACGTCTCGTCAGTACCGGCGCTGGCTGCGTCGCTGCCGGTGGTGCTCACGGAACTCGGCTACTCGCGTGATTTCGAGCGTGAGGCGGATCTTTACGCGGTGAGGGTGTTGCGCGACAACGGCATTGCGCCGCAACGCCTGGGCGACATCCTGTTGCGCCTCGACCCCGAGCGGTCTGGCAGCAGCTATCTGTCCACCCATCCGCCGACACCCGAGCGCATCGAGCTGATCGGACGTCATCCCCTTCATTGACGCGGCTTCGGCCTGCGCACAGCGCTCTTCCCGATTGTTCGCAAGCAGGAATCCGTTGACTTCGGCAAAATGGTA
>JAJLLM010000005.1:0-12031 GCA_033837965.1 Pseudazoarcus pumilus | reverse complement strand
CGCCCCAACCTGCTGCTGCTCGACGAACCGACCAACCACCTCGATCTGGAGATGCGCCACGCCTTGACGCTCGCGCTGCAGGACTTCGACGGCGCGATGGTGCTGGTGTCGCACGACCGCGCGCTGCTGCGCGCCACCTGTGACCGTTTCGTGCTGGTGGATGACGGCGTGGCGCGGGAGTTCGACGGCGATCTGGACGACTACCGCGACTGGCTCGCTGCACGGCGGGCGGAGGCCATCGCCGCCGGGAAGTGCCCCGACCAGACGGCCGACAAGGCCGCGCGCAAGGCCGACCGGGCGCAGGCCGCCGCCGAGCGGCAGGCGCGACTGGCCGAACGGCGCCCGCTGGTGAAGGAGCGCGATCAGCTCGATCGCAAACTGGAAGGCTGGCAGCGCGAGAAGACACAACTCGACGAACGGCTGGCCGACCCGGCACTGTATGCCGACGCCGATGCCGCCCTGCTGCAGGACCTGCACCGGCGCCAGAGCGAGCTGGCGGCGCAGATCGAGGAGGCGGAACTGCGCTGGCTGGAAATCGAGGAGCGGCTGGAAGCCATCCCGGCCGATTGAGCCGCCGATTTGTGCGCAGCCTCCCGATGCCCAACAATGGCGCATCGGACAGGCTGCGGAGCAAGGCAATGACCTCTCGCTGGGAATGGCTGTGGATGCAGTTCACGCGCAGGCTGTGGGTGCGCGCCGGGCTGATCTCGCTGCTCGCCGTGGTGGCCGTGGGGCTGGCCGGCCTGCTGCAGGACTTCATTCCGGACGATTTCGCAGCGCGCATCGGCGCCGGCTCGGTCGATGACATCCTGTCGATCCTGGCCAGCAGCATGCTGGCGGTCACCACCTTCTCGCTCACCACCATGGTGTCGGCCTATGCCGCAGCCACCAGCCAGGTGACCCCGCGCGCCACCCGCCTGCTGCGCGAAGACACCACCACGCAGAACGTACTGGCAACCTTCATCGGCAGCTTCCTGTTCGCGCTGCTCGGCATCGTCGCGCTGGCCACGGGGCTGTACGGCGACCAGGGGCGGGTCACGCTGTTCGTGTTCACGATCGGCGTGATCGCGCTGATCGTCGTCACCCTGCTGCGCTGGATCGAGCATCTGTCGGCCTTCGGGCGGGTGGACGACACCACGCGGCGGGTCGAGGAAGCCGCCGCACAGGCCCTTGACGCGTGGGTTGCCGCACCCTGCCTGGGCGCCCGTGCGCTGCGCGACGCACAGGACATCCCGCGCGATGCCACCGCACTGTTCGACACGCGCATCGGCTATGTGCAGCACATCGACGTCGGCGTGCTGCAGGCGTGGGCCGAAGAACACGGCGGCGAGGTCTTCATGCTGGTCGTGCCCGGCAGCTACGTCGAGCCGAGCCAGCCGGTGGCGTGGGTCACCGGCGGCGGGGCGGCGGACGCCGAGGCGCTGCTCGGCGAGGCGCTGGTGGTGGCACATGCGCGCTCTTTCTACCAGGACCCACGCTTCGGCCTGGCGGTGCTGGCCGAGATCGCCTCGCGCGCGCTCTCGCCGGCAGTCAACGACCCGGCCACCGCCATCGACGTGATCGGCCGCGCCGTGCGGGTACTGTCGCGCTGCGCCGGCAACGACGGTCTCCCCGGCGACGAGACGCGCTGCACCCGCGTGGCGATTCCCGCCCTGGATGTGGGCGACTTCTTCAACGATGTGTTCGCCCCCATCGCACGGGACGGTGCGGCGCTGGTCGAGGTACACATCCGTCTGCACAAGGCACTGGCAATGCTGGCGCGGCAGGGGCCACCGCTGTCCGCACCGGCCCGCCGGCTGGCGAGCTTCGCGCTGGCACATGCCGAAGCGGCACTGGTGCTGGAGGAGGATCGCGCCGTGGTGCGCAGACTGGCCGGAGTAGTCGCCAACGCCGGCGCCGGGGACGGCTTGCGCCGCAGTGAACGCGCCTGAGCGCAGCCGGGGCGGGTGCTACAATCGCGCCCTGTTTTTGCCCACCACCGAAAGGCTGCATCGTGAAAATCGTCTGTCTCGACCTCGAAGGCGTACTCGTCCCCGAAATCTGGATCGAATTCGCCGAGCGCACCGGCATCCCGGCGCTGCGCCGCACCACGCGCGACGAGCCGAACTACGACACGCTGATGAAGTACCGCCTGGACATCCTTGCCGAGCACAAGCTGGGCCTGCCGCAAATCCAGGAGGTCATTGCCTCGATGGGACCGATGGACGGCGCCCGCGCCTTCCTCGACCAGCTGCGCGAGGACTACCAGGTGGTGATCCTGTCCGACACTTTCTACGAGTTCGCCCACCCGCTGATGCGCCAGCTCGGCTGGCCGACGCTGTTCTGCCACAGCCTGGAAGCAGACGCGACCGGGCGGTTGGTGAACTACCACCTGCGCATGCCCGACCAGAAACGCGAGGCCGTGCGGCGTTTCAAGGAGCTGAACTTCACGGTGGTCGCCGCCGGCGACTCCTACAACGACACCGCGATGCTGGGCGAAGCCCACGGCGGCATCCTGTTCCATCCGCCGGAAAACGTGATCCGCGAGTTCCCGCAATTCCCGGTGACGGACAGCTACGACGCGCTGCGCGTGGAAATCGACAAGGCCTTCGCGCGCGTCGCCTGAAGGCCTCGCACTGCGGCAGCACGGCGGGCATGGCCCGCCGTTTTTCATACTGCAAAAAAAAACGGGCACCCGAGGGTGCCCGTTGCAGTTCCGGCAGGGAAGAGGGGAGGAGAGACCTTGCCGGTTCTGCCGTACGACTGGATCAGAAGCTCTTGCCGACCGACAGGATGAAGCGGCCGTCGGCAATGCGGCTGTTGCTGATGTCGGTGTCGGTGTAGTGCAGGCCGAAATCAACGCCACCGTAGGACTTGGTCACACCCAGTTTCCAGTCCTTGTAGTTGTCCTGGCCGGTGATGTTGGAGTAGCCGTAAGAGGCGTCCAGCGTCAGGCCGTCCATGATCTCGTAGGAAGCCGCGAGGTTGTAGTACTTGGAGTTCTTGGAATCTTCGTAACCGAACAGGTTGGTGAAGGAGTGCGAGTACGTGAAGGTCAGGAACTCCCAGGACAGGCCGATGTAGCCTTCCAGGGTATGCGGGTCGTCGTTGCCGGCAGCCTTGTAGGCGGTACCGTAGTCACCCGGGTAGTAGTACTGCAGCAGGCCGACATCGACACCGATCGGGCCGAACGAGGTGGCGTAACCGGCGTACAGGTTGGTTTCCAGGCTGTTGTTGGTGCCCAGGTCGAGGTCATTCAGCCACGACACGTTGGAAGCCCAGAAGCCGGCGTAGAAGCCGCTGTCGTGTTCCCAGTCAAAACCGCCCTGGATCGCCGGGCGCTGATCGGTCTGGCTGATGCCGCGGAAGGCATAGTCCGAGACGATGCTGATGTTGGCCGAGATCGGCAGCTCGCCTTCGGCCATGGCAACGTTGGCACCGACAAACGGGGTAGCGGCCAGAACAGCGGCTGCGATGAGAGTTTTTTTCATGTGTACTTCTCCTGTTAAAGGTGGGGCGTTCTGCAATGGCTAACTAGCAGGTAGCGTGCCAGTTTCAAAAAATTGCAATAAAAGCTTAAGAATCGATTACTTGCACACATCATTGGGCGCACTGCAGGGTCTGCGGACGATACGGCTGACGTTTCCGGTGCCGGCTCGGGACTAAATGCACCAGATCGGTGCATTCACCTCCCTGCCCTGCACAAAGCTCCTGCGAGGCGATAAAAAGAGGCGCCCGCAGGCGCCTCTCTGGTTGCGCGGACGACGCGCTTACTTGCTGACGAACTCGGGGTAGGCTTCCTGACCGCACTCGACCAGGTCGACACCCTCGTACTCTTCTTCCTCGGACACGCGGATACCCATCACGGCCTTGAGGATGCCCCACACGATCAGGCTGCAACCGAAGACCCACACGAAGATGGTCAGCGCACCGACGATCTGGCCGAAGAAGGTCACGTCACCGTTGGTCACCGGCACCAGCAGCAGGCCGAGCAGACCGCACACGCCGTGCACCGAGATGGCACCGACCGGATCGTCGATCTTGAAGACACGGTCCAGCGTGGTGATGGACAGCACCACCAGCACACCACCGGCCGCGCCGAACAGCGTGGCGAGCAGCGGGGTCGGGGTGGAGGGCTCGGCGGTGATGACCACCAGACCGGCCAGTGCGCCGTTCAGCAGCATGGTCAGGTCAGCCTTGCCGAACATCATCTTGGACACGATGATCGCGGCGATCGCGCCACCGGCAGCAGCGGTGTTGGTGTTCAGGAACACCATGGCGACGGCGTTGGCGTTGGCGATGTCGCCAAGCTTGAGCACCGAACCGCCGTTGAAGCCGAACCAGCCCATCCACAGGATCAGCGTGCCGAGCGTGGCCAGCGGCAGGTTGGCACCCGGGATGGCGCGCGGTTCGCCGTTCGGGCCGTACTTGCCTTTACGGGCGCCGAGCAGCAGCACGCCAGCCAGAGCGGCAGCAGCACCCGCCATGTGGACGATGCCGGAGCCGGCGAAGTCGGAGAAGCCGAGGTCGCCCAGGTTGTACATGCCGAAGACGTCGTCACCGTTCCACGTCCAGGCGCCTTCCATCGGGTAGATGAAGCCGGTCATGACGATGGCGAAGGCCAGGAAGGCCCACAGCTTCATGCGCTCGGCCACGGCACCGGAGACGATGGACATGGCGGTCGCGACGAACACGACCTGGAAGAAGAAGTCCGAAGCGCCGGAGTACACCGAGTCACCGGTGAAGTCAGCCTGCTCGGCGAAAGCGCCCAGCGCGTCCTCGACGAGGGTGTCACCGCCTTCGATGCCGGACAGGAAGATGCCGCCGCCGTACATGATGGCGTAGCCGCAGACGAGGTACATGACGCAGCTGATGGAGAACAGCGCGACGTTCTTGGTCAGGATCTCGGCGGTGTTCTTGCCGCGCACCAGACCGGCTTCGAGCATGGAGAAGCCGGCGGCCATCCACATCACGAGGGCGCCGCACACCAGGAAGTAGAAGGTGTCCATGGCGTACTGCAGATGGAAGACGTTGGTCATCACGTCTGCCACGGTCGGCTCCTGGGCCAGCGCGGGGGCGGCAAGGCCGGCCGCGCCCAGCGCGAGAAGGGTCTTGAACGATGTTTTCATGTGTAGGCTCCCTTGCTTACAGTGCGTCGGTGCCGGTTTCGCCGGTCCGGATACGAATGACTTGTTCGACGTCGAAGACGAAGATCTTGCCGTCGCCGATCTTGCCGGTGGCGGCGGACTTCTCGATGGTCTCGATGACCTGCTCGGCCATGTCGGCGCGGATGGCGACCTCGATCTTCACTTTCGGGAGGAAATCCACCACGTATTCAGCACCGCGGTAGAGTTCGGTGTGGCCCTTCTGGCGGCCGAAACCCTTCACTTCGGTCACGGTGATGCCTTGCACGCCGATGGCGGAGAGGGCCTCGCGCACTTCATCGAGCTTGAAGGGTTTGATGATTGCTGTGATGAACTTCATGGTCATGAGAATCTCCTGTCATCGGATGCTGCGGGTGTTGTCGGGGCTTGCATGTCACTTCCTCACGCAGACGTTAGCTGGCAGGACGGCATTCGCACGTTCCATGCCAGATTTGAATACTCCTTTGTTTTCATATGTTTGTGTAAATTCGGGGCGTTACCCCTGGAATCCGCTGTGCATTGCCGATGCACGCAAAGCAGGATTTGCACCGTTCTGGTGCATTCAACCGGATCGCTCGCCCGGAGGGGGTGTGGGCGGCGGTGGTAGACTGGCGGCCTGACCTGAACTCAAGCGGAGCGCAACATGAACCAGCCCCCACGCTTTCTGGACGAAATCGGCGCGAAGCTGGCCGAACTGGCGGCCAACAGCCCGGTTGGCGAACTCGAGAAGAACGCGCGCGCGCTGCTCGGCAGTGCCTTCAGCAAGCTCGATCTGGTGACCCGCGAGGAATTCGACATCCAGCGTGAAGTGCTGGCGCAGACCCGCCAGCGCCTGGCCGATCTGGAGCATCGCGTGGCCGAACTGGAGGCCGCGCAGAAGAGCGGTCAGCCGGAAGCCTGAGCACGCCGGCGACTGCCGTCACCGCTCAAGCAGCAGCCCGGCAGCCCGCCGTCAGAGCGCAGCACCCGGCGCCTTTCACCCACCTCGACAGGAGAACTTCATGAACTGGATCAAGGCAGGCCTGGCCGCCGTCTGCATCATGCTTGCGGGCGTTGCAGGCGCGGGCGACAAGCACAAGGTCGTGTATCACATCAACGGTGGCGAGGCCGGTCAGCAGTACGCCGCGCTGGGCAACGTACTGAACCACATCAACGCGGTCGGAGACGGTAATGTCGAGGTCAAGGTGGTCATGCACGGCGACGGCCTGTCGCTGCTGCTGTACCCGGAGGACCGCGAGCAGACCAGGATGAAGAGCGCCAATGCCGACGAGAAGATGCAGGCGCGCATCGCCGGCCTGAAGCAGAAGGGCGTGCAGTTCCAGGTCTGCGCCAACACGCTCAAGGGCCGCGAGATCAAGCTCGAGAACCTCTACGACGTGCGTCAGGAAGATGTGGTGCCGTCGGGGGTGGCGCAGTTGAGCATCCTGCAGACGCAGGGCTTCACCTACATCAAGCCCTGACCCGTCCGCCCCCGACCGTCTCAGCCGGCCTCTTGCGAGGCCGGTTTGCTTTGCAGGTAGGCCAGGATCACGTCGACCGCGTGCGCTCGCCGCTCCGCCAGCCAGGCCGGATCGGCAAGATCCTTCTCGAAAATGGTCGATAGCGTGTGGCGGTTGGAGATGTGGGTCAGCGCCAGCGACAGGATGGACACATACAGCTGCAAGGGATCCACGTCCGGACGGAACAGCCCTGCCCGTTCGCCGCGTTCCAGCGTCTCGCGGATCATGCCCACCAGCGGCGTGCTCTGCTGCGCGACCTTGCCCGACTTCTTCAGCATGCGACCGCCGAGCAGGTTCTCGTTGCGCACCAGCGCAATGAACTCCGGGTGATTCGCCATGTGGTCGAAGGTGAACTCGACCAGCGCCCGCATGCCGGCCACCGGCTCCAGGTGCGTGAAGTTGAGCTCCCGCTCTTTCGAGCGCAGATCTTCGTAGATGTGCTCGAGCACCGTCAGGTAGAGGCCTTCCTTGTCTCCGAAGTAGTGGTAGGCCATGCGGATGTTGCAGCCGGCATTGCGCACGATGCGCTCCATGCGCGCACCGTCGTAGCCGCGCTCGCAGAACTCCTCGGTGGCCGCCTGCAGCAGGCGCTCACGCGTCTCGCCGGCATTGCGGCGCGCGCGCGGGGCCTGTTTGCGGGGTGTGGGGGAGGATTCAGTCATCGCAACTTCCTGTCGGTGCCGGGATTCTAGCGGCTCACAGCCCGAGCGCGATGCCGTCGCTGCGCGGATCATGCGCGCCGTCAAAACCGTCCGACCCGATGCGGATGACGCCGGGGTGACCCGCCAGCGGGCTCTGTGCCGGCAGCGGGCTGATCTCGTGGCCGCGGCGGGCGAGTTCGTCGAACACCGCAGCGCCGGCATCCTCCTCCAGCTTGAGCGTGTCACGGCTGTCGGAGAAAGTGCGCCCGAGCAGGAAGCGGGGGCGGGCCAGCGCACTCAAGGGGTCGAGTCCGTAATCGATCAGACGGCTCAGGATCGCCGCCAGCGTCTGCGGCTGGCCATCCGCCCCCTGCGTGCCGTAGAGCAGGCGCGGGCGCCCGTTCTCCAGGTACATGCCGGGGTTGAGCGTGTGAAAGGGGCGCTTGCCCGGCGCCAGCGCGTTGGGGTGCGCCGGGTCGAGGCTGAAGGCCGCACCGCGGTTGTGCCACAGCATGCCGGTGTCGCCCACCATGACGCCGCTGCCCCAGTCGTAATACACCGTCTGCAGCATCGACACGGCATTGCCGAAGCGGTCGGCGGCGGCCAGGAAGACCGTGTCGCCATGGCGGAAGACCTGCGGCCAGGCGCGTGCGCGGCCGCGGTCGATGGACGCCGCCGAGGCCGCAAGATGCTCGGCCGACAGCAGCCGCTCGAACGGCACGTCGTGAAAATCCGGGTCAGCCAGATGGCGGTTGCGGTCGATGAAGGCCAGCTTCACCGCCTCGACCAGCAGGTGGTAGTGATCCGCACTGCCCTCTTTCACTGCCGCGAGATCGAAACGCTCGAGGATGCCCATGATCTCGAGCGTGGTCATGCCCTGCGTGGGCGGGCGATGTGCGATCAGCTCGCCGCCGCGATACGGCACACGCAGCGGCGATTCCAGCCGCGCCGCGGTGGCGGCAAGGTCGTCGGCATCAAGCGGGGAGTCGGCCGCCGCCAGTCCCGCGGCAATGCGCGCGGCGAGACGGCCTTCGTAGAAGTCGCGGTGACCGTGCTCGGCAATCGACTCCAGCGAACGCGCCAGTTCAGGCTGACGCACCATGAAACCCTCGGCAGGCACCTTGCCGTTGCGCAGGAAGCGCGCGGCCACGCCGGTCAGCACATCCATTTCCCCGGCGCGGAAATCGAGCCAGAAGCGTTGCGAGGGCGTGATCGGAAAACCGTCACGCGCCAGCCGGATGGCCGGTTCAAGCAACGCACCCCACGCCTTCGTGCCGCCGCAGTCGGCCTGCGACAGGGCATATGCCTGCCCCCAGGTGTCGACGGTGGCCGCACTGGTCAGCATCGAACCGGGGCCGCGCACCGGAATGGTGCCGGCGTAGTCCGGCACCCGGCGAGCCGCCTGACCGATGCCCGACAGCGTGCGCACGCCGCCGGAGGCATCGGCAATGATCATGAAGGCGTCTCCGCCCAGACCGGTGAAGTGCGGATAGGTCACGGCCAGGCAGGCGCCCATGGCGATGGCCGCTTCGATGGCATTGCCGCCTTCGCGCAGCACGGCAAGCCCCGCTTCGGTCGCCAGCGTGTGCGGACTGGTGACCAGCCCTTCGCCCGAGCGCGCCAGTGCACCGCGTGCGGCAACCGTAGTCATGGTCTCTGATTCCAAAGCGATTCTCCTCGTTGCGCAGCCACGTCTCAGCCGTACACCGCGTTGGGCAGCCACATGCTGATGGCCGGCAGATAGGTGAGCAGGATCAGTGCCACAATTGCGATGCCGATGAACGGCAGGGCTCCGCGCACGGCCTGCAGATACGTCACATCACCGAGCGAGCTGGCGACGAACAGGTTCAGGCCGAAGGGCGGCGTGAACATGCCGATGGCGCCGTTGACGGTGAGCACTGCACCCAGATGCACCGGGTCGATGCCGACCTGGATGCCGATGGTGTAGAACAGCGGCGCGAGGATCACCATGATCGAGGCGGCATCGAGGAACATGCCGACGATCAGCACCGTGACGTTGATGAGCAGGAAGATGTGGTACGGGTTGTCCGACAGCGACAGCACCGCATTGGCCACCGCCAGCGCCAGCCCGTTGCTGGTGAGGAACCACGCCAGCACCGAAGCAGCGGCGAGGATGATCATGACCTGCGCGGTGGTGGTGGCGGAATCGACCATGGTGCGGAACAGCTCGCCCAGGGTCTTCTCGCGATACACCAGCGCCGACACCAGCAGCGCGTACACCACCGACACCGCGGCCGCCTCGGTCGGCGTGAACACGCCGCCGTAGATGCCGCCGAGCACCACCACCGGCACACCCAGCCCCCAGGCCGCGTCCTTCAGGCCGAGCCACAGCTCACGCGCGGTCGGCGGCTTCATCGGCTTGACGCCGTCGCGCTTGGCGCGCCACACGCAGTAGGGCAGGAAGCACGCCGCATACAGCAGACCGGCGCCGATGCCGGCCATGAACAGCGCGCCGACCGACACGCCGGTGACCGCGGCATACACGATCATCACGATGGACGGCGGGATGATGATGCCGAGCGAGCCGGAGGCGATGATCACGCCAATCGAGAACGGACCGGAGTAGCCGTCACGTCGCATGGCCGGATACAGCAGGCCGCCGACCGCCACCACGGTGGCCGGGCTGGAGCCCGAGATCGCGCCGAAGAACATGCTCGACGACACCGCCGTGATGCCGAGGCCGCCGGTGAAGCGACCGACCAGCAGGTTGGCGAAGTTCACGATGCGCTGCGACAGCCCGCCAACGCCCATCAGGCTGCCGGTCAGGATGAAGAAGGGAATCGCCATCAGCGAGAACTTGTCGAGGCCCGCGAACAGGCGCTCGATGACGATGGCCAGCGGCACATGACTGCCGGTGCCCATGGCTGCCATCACCGAGCCGGACAGCGCGATGAAGATCGGTGCGCCGATGACCAGCAGCAGCGCGAGGAGAATCAGGAAAGTCGGAACCATGGCGTCACCCGATCTGTTCGAGATGAACCGCTTCCTGCTTGCGACCAAGCAGCGTG
Organism: Pseudazoarcus pumilus; assembly: GCA_033837965.1. Lineage (GTDB taxonomy): Bacteria > Pseudomonadota > Gammaproteobacteria > Burkholderiales > Rhodocyclaceae > Pseudazoarcus > Pseudazoarcus pumilus_A. The sequence goes on along the minus strand of JAJLLM010000005.1, from coordinate 1,739 downwards.
CGGACGAAGTGTTGGGCGAAGCGCAGGGCCATCAGGGCTGCACCCACGGGAATGGCCAGCTGCACCAGCCACATCGGCATCTGCATGGCCGGGCTGACCTGGCCGAAGGCGCGGGTCTGCACGATCAGTTCGGCGCCGTAGAACACCAGAAAGCCGCAGAAGGTGATCGAAACCACGTGGATCAGCAGATCGATGAGCCTCGCCAGCGGGGGCGGGCTGAGCTTGAGCAGGATGTCCACGCCGATGTGGATCCCCTGACGCGCGGCCACGCTGGCACCGAGGAACACCATCCACACGATCTGGTAACGCACCAGCTCCTCGGCCCACGGGAAGCCGGCGTTGAAGACGTAACGTGCGACGACGTTGGCGAAGAGGATCACCGAGGCGGCGAGAATCAGCACGCCGATGAGCACCTCTTCGGAACGCGACACGAGCATGTCGAGTTTCCGCATGGGAAATCTCCGGAAATGGGGGGAAACGCGGGGCCGCGAGCAGCGGCCCCGTCCTGCGCTCAGCGCGCGGCGCTGATGGCCTGCGAGAAGGCGTTCATCAGGTCGGCACCGATGGGCTTGGCGAACTTGTCATGCACCGGCGCGGTGGCCTTGCGGAAGCTCGCCAGCTGGGCGTCGTCGAGCGTGCTGACGCGCGTGCCGCTGGCCTTGATGGTGTCGACGTAGCCGGCTTCGCGGCGCGCGGTTTCCTCGCGCTGGAAGGCGGTCATCTCACGCGCCGCATCCATCAGCAGCTTCTGGTGCTCGGGCTTCTGCGCGTCGAACCAGCGCTTGCTGAACAGGAAGGCATAGGCCAGATAGGCATGGTTGCTGATGATGACGTCCGACTGCACCTCGTAGAACTTCATCTTGGTGATCGACACCAGCGGGTTCTCCTGGCAGTCGACGACGCGCTGCTGCAGCGCGTTGTAGGTCTCGCCAAAGGCAATCGGCACCGGGTTGGCGCCCATCGCGCGGAACTGCTCCATGATGATCGGGCTCTGCATCACGCGCACCTTGCGGCCCTTGAAGTCATCCGGGCCAGTCACCGCGCGGTCGCAGGTGAATTGCTTGAAGCCGCTCTCCCAGAAGGTCGCGCCCTTCAGGCCGACCTTCTCGACCGTGGCCAGCAACTGGTCACCCGCTGCGCCGTCGAGCACCTTGTGTGCAATGGCCGGCGACGGAAACAGGAAAGGCAGATCCACGATCTGCATCGCCGGCACGAAGTTCGACAGCTTGGCGGTGGGGATGATGGCCGCCTCGACCGCACCGAACTGCATCTGCTGCGTCACCTCGACGTCGTCCCCGAGGGCGTTGTTGGGGAAGAGCTGCACCTTGATCGCCCCGCCGCTGCGCTCCTCGACCGCAGCCTTGAACTTCTCCGCTGCCAGATGCTGTGCACTGTCCTCGGGCAGGTCGTGGTGGAACTTCACCGCCACCTGCGCCATTGCGCCGCCGGCATGCACCAGCGCGGCCAGCACAAGGCCGCTGACCAGTGTCTTGAGTCTGCTGCGTTCGAACTGCTTGCTCATCGTTGTCTCCTGGACTGATTGATGGAATCCGGACGCCCTTTGCGGGTCTTGTGGTGTTTGCAAGTAATAGATTACTTACCATTTTGCCGAAGTCAACGGATTCCTGCTTGCGAACAATCGGGAAGAGCGCTGTGCGCAGGCCGAAGCCGCGTCAATGAAGGGGATGACGTCCGATCAGCTCGATGCGCTCGGGTGTCGGCGGATGGGTGGACAGATA
>JAJLLM010000004.1:0-9799 GCA_033837965.1 Pseudazoarcus pumilus | reverse complement strand
ACCGATCAGGTTGGCCGCCAGCGTGCCGAGCGGCAGCGCGGCGAACCACGGATTCATCAGCAGCCCCAGGCCCCAGCGCAGCCAGGCGCCCAGCGCGGCGCCGCAACCCACGGCCAGGAAGGCCGAGACGCCCGGCAGGCTCAACGCATCACCTCGGCCGCCGGTTCTGCCGCGGCATCGACACGCACGCCTTCGGGCAGATGCAGGGTGCGGGTCGGGAAGGCGATCTCGGCGCCATGCGACTCGATGATCTCGCCGATCTTCAGCAGCACGTCCTGTTTGATCTCGTGGTAACGCACCCACTGCGTGGTGCGGGTGAAGGTGTAGACCATGATGTCGAGAGACGAATCGTTGTACTGGTTGAAGTTCACGATCAGGGTTTGCCTGGTATCGATCTCGTCGTGCTTGCGCAGCATCTCGCGGATGGCGTCGACAATCGGCGCCACTGCGGCGAAGTCATCGTAGCGCACGCCGATGGTCTCGTAGATGCGGCGGTTGGTCATGCGCGAGGGGTTCTCGACGGTGATCTGCGTGAACACCGAATTGGGCACGTAGAGCGGGCGCTTGTCGAAGGTGCGGATGCGGGTCACGCGCCAGCCGATGTGTTCCACCGTGCCCTCGATCTCGCGGTCGGGCGAACGCACCCAGTCACCGATGGCAAAGGGCCGATCCAGATACACCATCAACCCGCCGAAGAAGTTGGCCAGCAGATCGCGCGCAGCAAAACCCACCGCAATGCCGCCGATGCCGCCGAAAGCCAGCACGCCGGACACCGAGAAGCCCAGACTCTGCAGCGCCACCAGCGTGGAGGTGATGATCACCGACACGCGCAGCAGCTTGCCCACGGCATCCACCGTGGTGCGGTCAATCGGGCGCTCGCGCGCGATCTGGTGCGCGACGATGGCCTCTTCGGCATTGACCAGGAAACGGTAGAGGAACCACGTGAAGCAGAAGATCACGCCCACCGTGCGCACCGGCTCGAAGAACTCCAGCAACGGGGCATCGGTGGCGGCATACACGATGCGCACCGCGAAGCTCAGGCCGACAATCCACGCCAGCAGGCTGGCCGGCTTGCGCACCGCAGCGACAAAGGCATGGCGCCACGGCGTCTCCGGGCCGGCGCGCTGCTCCAGCTTCTCCAGGCTGCGCCGGATCACGAAGTTGGCCACCACGACCGCCAGCACCACCACGAACACCTGCAGGATCAAGGGCCAGCCGCTGTTCTCGCTGGTCATCCACTGCATCAGTCGGTCGGCGATCTGTTGCCACTCCATCGGCCTGCTCTCCTGCTTCGAAAACACCCGAGTTTAACGCACCCGTCCGAAGCCCCCGCGCCGGCAGGGAGCATCCGCGCTAGAATCGCGCCTTGCGAATTCCGCCTGCATCACCGACCACCGAGGCCATTTCCGTGTCCGAACACCGTACCGGCGACACCGCCCCCGCCACCCCCGGCAACTTCATCCGCAGCATCATCGAAGACGACAACCGCAGCGGCAAATGGGCTGGCCGGGTCGAGACCCGCTTCCCGCCCGAGCCCAACGGCTACATGCACTATGGCCATGCCAAGTCGATCTGCCTGAACTTCGGGCTGGCCGAGTATTACGGGGGCGAATGCCATCTGCGCTTCGACGACACCAACCCGGAGAAGGAAGACCAGGAGTACGTCGACGCCATCATCGATGCGGTGAGCTGGCTCGGCTACGACTGGGGCAAGCACCTGTACTTTGCCTCGGACTACTTCGAGACCATGTATCAGTGCGCGGTGGCGCTGATCAAGGCCGGCCGTGCCTATGTGGACTCCCTGCCCGCCGACGAGATGCGCGCGCTGCGCGGCACGCTCACCGAACCGGGGCGCGACAGCCCCTTCCGCACGCGCACGGTGGAGGAAAACCTCGACCTGTTCCGCCGCATGCGCGACGGTGAATTCACCGACGGCACGCACGTGCTGCGCGCAAAGATCGACATGGCGAGCCCCAACATCAACCTGCGCGACCCGGTCATCTACCGCATCCGCCGCATCGCGCACCACCGCAGCGGCGACCGCTGGTGCGTGTATCCGCTGTACACCTTTGCGCACCCCATCGAGGATGCCATCGAGAACATCACGCACTCCATCTGCACACTCGAGTTCGAGGACCAGCGCCCGTTCTACGACTGGCTGCTGGACACGCTGGCGGAAACCGGCATGTTCGAGCGCCCGATGCCGCAGCAGATCGAGTTCGCACGCCTCAACCTGAACTACACCGTGCTGTCCAAGCGCAAGCTGATCCAACTCGTCGAGGAAGGCCACGTCGCCGGCTGGGACGATCCGCGCCTGCCGACGCTGGTCGGCGCACGCCGCCGCGGCTTCACGCCGGAGGGCTTCCGCCTGTTCGCCGAACGCATCGGCGTGTCCAAGTCCGACTCGTGGATCGACATGAGCGTGCTCGAAGAATGCATGCGCGAGCACCTCAATGAGGCGGCCGAACGCCGCGTCGCGGTACTCGACCCGCTCAAGCTCATCATCACCAACTATCCGCAGGGCGGCGAGGAACTGTGCGAAGCGCCCAATCATCCGCTCAAGCCGGAACTGGGCAAACGCGAGATGCCCTTCACGCGCGAGCTGTGGATCGAGCGCGAGGACTTCATGGAAGAGCCGGTGAAGGGTTTCCGCCGCCTCTTCCCCGACAACCTGGTGCGTCTGCGCTACGGCTACGTGGTGAAGTGCACCGGCTGCGAAAAGGACGACGACGGAAACGTCACCGCCGTACTGGCCGAATACATGCCGGACTCGAAGAGCGGCACACCGGGCGCGGACAACTACAAGGTCAAGGGCAACCTGCACTGGGTATCGGCGAAGTACGGCTACCGCGCCGAAGTGCGGCTGTACGACCGCCTCTTCGCCCACCCCAATCCGGGCGCGCGCCGCGAGGGCGATGCCCCCGAACTGGAGCGCAGCTTCATCGACGACCTCAACCCGGAATCAAAGACCGTCATCACCGCCTGGCTGGAACCGGCCCTGCGTCGCGCACGACCGGAAGAGCGCTTCCAGTTCGAGCGCCACGGCTACTTCGTAGCCGACCGGGTGGACTCCGCGGACGGCGCGCCGGTGTTCAACCGCACGGTGACGCTGAAGGATTCCTGGGCCAAGGCCGGTCAGTAAGCCGCCGCCGGCAAGGCGCATCGGATGCGCGTCTGCGGCGCTTGTCCGACCTGCGCCGCCTTCTCAGCCTTCGGCTTTTTCGCGGCCCCTGTCCCGCTCGGCGAGTGCATCACCGAGCGGCCCCAGCACCGGCCGGAAACCCGCCCGGTGCGCGGCACGCGCCACCGCATGCGCCGCCAGCGGTGCAGTGGCCAGCAACACGATGATGGCCAGCACGGCCTCCAGCGCAACCTCACCACCGGCCGCTGCCGCCACGCCTCCCAGCACGAGCATCGCACCCAGAGCTCCCGCCTTGCTGGCCGCATGCATGCGGCTGTAGCAGTCGGGCAGGCGGGTCACGCCAATCGCCCCGAGCAGGCTGAACAGCCCGCCGAGGATGAGCAGTGCGGACGCAATCCACGGCATCAGCGATCCGTTCATCGACCGTCCTCCCCCGGCGTCATGCCGCTGTCGTCCACTTCGGTGTCCTTGCGAAACAGCAGCGTGAAGCCCACCGTGCCGAGAAAGGACACCAGCGCCAGCACCACCGCCACGTCGAGAAACACCGCCTGCGCGGTGAGCAGGGACACCGTGGCAATCGCTGCCACCCCCAGCAGGGTCAGCGCGTCTACGGCCACCACCCGGTCCGCGCCGGTCGGCCCGCGCAGCAGGCGCAGCAGCACCAGCCCGCCACTCACGGCCAGCAGCACCACGACCAGCGGCAACACCCAGAAGGCCCCGGCAATCTCAAGCGTCATTGCATTTCTCCCTTGCAGTGGCCGGCGAATCGCCGGCGTCCATCCACGCCAGCAAGCGGGCCTCGATGGCATGCACCCCGGCCTCGACCCCCGCCGCCTCGTCGGCATCCAGCGCATGTACGTACATCAGCCCGCTGTCGGGGTCGTAGTCCATGGCCATGGTGCCGGGCGTCAGCGTCAGCAGGCAGCCCACCACGGTGGCGACGCGCTCGTCGCGACGCATCAGGCGCACCGGCACGATGGCCGGGCGCGGCGCACGGCCGAGGCTGAACACCACGCGCGCCACGTCAATGCTGGCGCGCACCACTTCCCAGGCGAACCAGAACACGAAGCAGGTGCCCAGTTCGAGCCGCCGCACGTACGGGCGGAGGCCCATCAGGCCAGCACCGAGCTTGAGCACCAGATAGACCAGGATGGCCGCGACGGTGACGCCCATCGGGCTCAGGCCGTCGGAAAAGGCCGCCAGCACGACCGCCAGCAGCAGATGGATTCCGAGCATGTCTAACCTCCTCCCGCCTGTGCCATGCGCTGCAGATAGCCGACCGGCTGGGCCAGCTGTTCGGCGGCCGCGATGGCGTAATCCATGACCGGACCGGCGCCGAAGCCGATCAGCACCGTCAGGGCGGCCAGCGCGCTCACCGCCCACCAGCCGCCGCGCATGTCCGGCACCGGGCGGATGGCCTGCTCACCCTGCGGATGGGCCTTGAGGAAGGCCTCGTTCCAGATCTTGCTCATCGACAGCAGGGTCAGGATGCCGGTGATCAGCGCAATCGCCGCGGCCCACCAGAAGCCGCCTTCCAGGCTCGCCTTGACCAGCACGAGCTTGGCCCAGAAGCCCGACAGCGGCGGAATGCCGGCCAGCGACAGGGCGGGGATGGCGAACAGGATGGCGAGCAGCGGCCACTTCGCGTACAGCCCGCCCATGCCGGCCAGCCGCTCGGAGCCGGTCAGGCGCGCGGCGATGCCGCCGACGAAGAACAGGTTGGCCTTCACCACGATGTGGTGGATCAGGTAGAACACCGCGCCGGCAATCGCCAGCGGCGTGGCCAGCGCCAGCCCCAGGATCATGTAGCCGACCTGGCTGACGATGTGGAAGGACAGGATGCGCCGCACCTCGTTCTGCGCCGCCGCACCCAGCACGCCGATCAGCATCGTCGCGCAGGCAATCCACAGCAGCACCACGTGGGCGTCACCGAATTCCGGCCACAGCAGCGTCACCAGCCGGATCAGCGCATACACACCGACCTTGGTGAGCAGACCGGCGAACAGCGCCGAGGCTGGCGTCCAGGCGACGTGATACGACGCCGGCAACCAGCCGAATACCGGGAACAGCGCGGCCTTGATGGAGAACGACAGCAGCATCAGCACCACCGCCATGGTGGAGCCGGGCGGGATCTCGCCGGAGCGGAAGATGATCGCCAGTTCCCCCATGTTGAGCGTGCCGGTGGCGCTGTAGATCATGCCGGCCGAGAGCAGGAAGATCAGCGTCGCCACCAGGTTCAGCACCACATAGGTCATGGTGCCAGCCAGCCGGCGACGCCCGCCGCCGAGCGAGATCAGCGCAAAGGAGCCGATCAGCAGCACCTCGAACCACACGTAGAGGTTGAATACGTCGGCGGTGATGAAGGCGCCACAAACGCCGCACAGCAGGCCATGCACGAAAAGGTGGAAGTCACGCGCCACCTCGGCCTCGCCTTCGCGGCGGATGCCGTACAGCACGGTCGCCAGACCGACCGCGCCGGTGATCGCCACCATTGCCGCGGAAAGCCGGTCGATCACCGCCGAGATGCCGTAGGGCGCCTGCCAGCCGCCGAGCTGTCCGGCCAGCACCACGTCGGAGCCGGCCAGGCCGACCAGCGCAAGACCCACCGCCAGCAGCGCGACACCGCCGAGCACGCTGACCAGCCGCACCAGATCATGACGCGGGCGCAACAGGAGGCACAGCACCAGCGTGGCGAGCGGCACCGCCATCGGTGCCACGAGCAGGAAGTTCGTCATGCGCGTCCCTCCCCGCCGCTGGCCGGCACGTCATCCTCGGCCCCGTTGTCGCCGCGTCCGTCGGGCGCGGGCTCCTCGGTGGCCGACGTGACAAAATCGGTCGTGGTGATGCCGTGCGTCTCGCGCACGCTCTTCAGCACCGCCAGCGCGAACACGAACAGGCCGAAGCCGATCACGATGGCGGTCAGCACCAGCGCCTGCGGCAGCGGGTTGGCCGCGTCCGCGGGCACCTGCGTGGCCGTCACGAAGGCCGCCGTCTCGCCGAAGTAGCGACCGGCCGTGAGCACGCCGAGGTTGATGGCGTTGCCGATGATGGCCACGCCGAGCACCACGCGCACCAGATTGCGGTCGAGCAGCATCCACATGCCGATGCCGGCCAGACCACCCACCGTCAAGGCTGCGATGATTTCCATCAGTGGGCCCTCCCCGCCAGACGTTGCACCATGTGCATGACCGAGCCGAACACGGTCAGGAACACCCCCAGATCGAACAGCAGCGGCGTGCCCAGCTTGACCCCCGCCGGCGAGAACCACAGACCGGTGAGGAAGGGCTGACCCGCAAGGATGCCGAGCAGCCCGGCCAGCAAGGCAATGCCCAGTCCGGCGCCGATCAGGCGCGGCGGCGAGGTCCACATCAGCTCGCGCGCCGTGCGGTTGCCGAAGGACAGCACCAGCAGGATGAAACCGATGGCGCCCACCAGACCTCCGATGAAGCCGCCACCCGGCAGGTTGTGACCGCGCCACAGCAGGATCAGCGATACCAGCATCAGCACCGCCGCGAAGGGGCGCAGGCCCTGACGCAGCAGCGGCGAGGCGAATTCCGGTTCGGCATGGTCATGCAGCACTGCCGGCTTGCCGCCGCTGAGCAGCGTCGCGGCGGCCAGCGCGGCGAGCGCCACCACGAGGATCTCGCCCAGCGTATCGAAGGCGCGGAAGTCCACCAGGATGACATTCACGACGTTGCTGCCATGGCCGCCGGGAAGGCTGTTGGCGAGGAACCAGTCGGCGATGTTGCCGGGCAGCGGATGATCCACGGCCGCGATCAGCGCCCCGGCCACCGCTAGGCCGAAGATCACCGAAATCACGGCGTGGAACACCCGCACCGAGGCATGGCGCGCACCGATGCGCGGCACGCGCGGCATGCTGCGGAAGACGAAGGCGAGGAAGACCACGCTCAGCGTCTCGACCATCAGCTGCGTGATCGCCACATCCGGCGCGTTGGCGGACAGGAAGATCAGCGCCAGCCCCAGGCCGCTGGCGCCCAGCGCCGTGACCAGCGCCAGCCGGCCGCGCATCACGGCTGCCGCCGCGGCGCCGCTGAGCGCCAGCAGGCAGCCCGCAACGCCCGGCAGCGTGACCTCGGAATACGTGCCGCCGGAGAGCAGGTTCTCCTGACTGACGATCAGCGCGACCAGCACCACGGCGCTGAAGATCAAACACATCATGGTCATGTGCAGCCGCAGCGAGCCGTGCTGGAAGTTCGCCGCGATGCTGCCGGCGAAGGCGAACACACGCTTGAGCAGGCGATCCCACAGCAGATCGCCGGACACACTCCAGAACACCCGCCAGCGCGCAATATGGCGCCGCACGAGGTGACGGTAGCCATAGAACAGCGCGCCCAGCGTGACCGTCACCACGCTCGCCAGCACCGCCGGCGTGATGCCGCCCCACAGGTAGAGATGCACGTCCACCTCACCGCGCGCGACCGACTGCACCGCGGCGTTGACGATCCAAGTTTCCGGCCAGTCGTTCCACGCCCCGAGCACGAAGCCACCGATGGCCAGCAGCACCGGTCCCAGCCACATCGGCAGCGAGACCTCGTGCGGGTGCTTGTTGGGATACGGCCCCTCCTTGCCGAGGAAGGTGCGGATGAAGACCAGCCCGGCGGCTGCCAGCAGCAAGGCGTTGGTCAGGATCATCGCCAGCGTCACGACCCAGCCGACCACCCCCATCTCGATCAGACCGGCGTACTTGAACTCCTTCGCGATGAAGCCGAAGAACGGCGGCAGACCGGCGTTGGAGAACGCCGCCAGCGCCACCGCCGCGCCGGTCAGCGGCATGTAGCGGATGAGGCCGCCGAGCTTGGACAGCTCGCGCGTGCCGGTGGAGTGGTCGACCGCACCGACCGCCATGAACAGCGCGCCCTTGTACAGCGAGTGCGCCAGCAGATACAGCACGAAGGCCTGCAGACCGTAGCTGGTGTTGGTGCCGATGAGCATGGTCAGCTGACCGAGCACGGTCACCGTGGTGTAGGCGAGCAAGCGCTTGAGATCGGTCTGGCGGATCGCCAGCACCGCGCCGACGATGGCCGTGACCGCACCGAAAGCAACCAGGATCATGCCCCAGCCGCCATCGCCGCCCATCACCGGATTGAGGCGCGCCATCAGATACACGCCGGCCTTCACCATGGTGGCCGAGTGCAGATAGGCCGATACCGGCGTCGGCGCATTCATGGCATTGGGCAGCCACAGGTGGAACGGCACCTGGGCCGACTTGGTGAAACAGCCCAGCAGCACCAGCACCATGATGGCGTAGAAGGCCGGATGCGCTTCGACCGCCGCGATGTCGAGCCCGGAGAAGGTCCAGCTATTGCCCGCCACGCCCAGCAGCAGCAGACCCGCCAGCAAGGCCAGCCCGCCCCCGCCGGTGATCAGCAGCGCCTGCAGCGCGGCGCGGCGCGATACCGCGCTCTCATGCTGGAAGGCGATGAGCAGGAAGGAGGTGACGCTGGTCAGCTCCCAAAACACGAACATGACGATCAGGTCATCGGCCAGCACCAGCCCGAGCATGGCCATCATGAACAGCAGCAGATAGGCGTAGAAGCGCCCGAGATGACTGTGATCGTGCAGGTAGGCGCCGGCGTACAGCACGATCAGCGTGCCGATGCCTGTGACCAGCAGCGCAAACAGCAGTGACAGGCCATCCAGCCGCAGGCTCACGGCCGTGTCGAGCGCCGGCACCCACTGCAGGCTGGAGACCACCGCGCCGCCACCCGCCACTTCCGGAATACAGGAAACAAACCACAGGAATGCGCCGAACGGCGCAATGGCAAGCAACCAGCCTGCCTGCTCACCCAGCCGCCTTGCGAACAACGGCGCCAGCAACGCGGAGAGCGCAATCGCGATGACCGCACTCAGCATGACGCCCCCTCGCGGGGTACATCTTGAAGCATGCCCGTCCCTCCCACTCCGGGCCGCCTGGATGGCGGTCCCTGTTTTTCTGGTCTGGCACGACGCGTTCTGAGGCGCCGCGGCTGCCCTGCCTCAGATCGTCTGCCTGAGCCAGCGCTGCGTCATCAGGGTAAACCATGATGACCCACCCGACGAAGGGACGCGGGCGGTCAAAAAACGTTCAGGGAATCGTCACACAACGTGATACGAAAAATTCAGAAGGACTCGTCGGCCGCGAGGAAACGCCACTTTCCGGGCGGCAGATCCCCCAGCACCACGCGTCCGATGCGGATGCGCTTGAGCGCCACCACCTTCAGCCCGACCAGCTCGCACATGCGCCGGATCTGGCGCTTGCGGCCCTCGCGCAGGCGGAAACGCAAGGTGTCCTCACGCACCCACTCGACCTGCGCGCGGCGCAGCTTGCGGCCGTCGAGTTCCAGCCCGTGGTTGAGCAGGGCGAGGCCGTCGGTGATGAGGTCGCCCTTCACCCGCACGAGGTACTCCTTCTCGACCTCGGAATCGTCGCCGATCAGCTGACGTGCGATGCGGCCGTCCTGCGTGAGCACCAGCAGGCCGGTGGAGTCGATGTCGAGCCGGCCGGCCGGGGCCAGGCCGCGCAGGTGGGCCGGGCGGAACTCGCCGCCGCCATGCAGCGTTTCGGCCGAGATCAGGGACACCGCGGGCGTGTGACCGTCCTCGGCCTGCGCCGAGACATAACCGATGGGCTTGTGCAGCAGGATGGTGACGCGGTCG
>JAJLLM010000003.1:0-6261 GCA_033837965.1 Pseudazoarcus pumilus | reverse complement strand
TCGGCGGCGGCGAAGCCGGGGTAGATCTCCACGCCCAGGGCCTCCGCTTCGTCGGCCAGCCACTTCACGATGTGGCCCAGGCGCACGATGAGGTTGCCCTCGTTGCGGAAACAGTCCGGCAGCAATGCGGTCGGCACGCGTCGGGCGGATTGCTTGCCGAGGAACAGGAATTCGTCTTCGGTCGCCGGCGTGACGTCCGGCGCGCGCCCGCGCCAGCCCGGCAGCAGGGCGTCCAGTCCGCGCGGGTCCATCACCGCGCCGGACAGCGTGTGTGCGCCGGGCTCCGGTGCCTTCTCCAGCACGCACACCGACAGTTCGCGTCCGGCCTCGCGTGCGCGCTGCGCCAGCCGGATGGCCGCGGCCAGCCCGGCCGGGCCGGCGCCGACGATCAGCACATCGAATTGCATGCTCTCGCGTTCCATCGAGCCCTCCGTGATTGCCGGGGAGTTTAATGTGGGGACGCGCGGGTGTACAGCGTGCAAACCTCGGGGTAGCTTCGCGTCAGACGAGGGGGAGGGCCATGTTGAATGACGAACAGCCGCTGTGGCGGCCTACGCGGGCAGACGTGGAGGCGAGCGCGATGGCGCGCTTTGCGCGCGACCACGGTTTCGCGGTGGAGGACTACGCCGCGCTGCACCGCTGGTCGGTCGAGCGGCGCGAGGACTTCTGGCGCGCGGTGTGGGGCTTCTGCGAGGTCGTCGGTATGCCCGGCGAAACGGTGTGCGAACAGCCGGACGCCATGCCCGGCGCGCGCTGGTTTCCGCAAGCACGGCTGAATTTTGCCGAGAACCTGCTGCGCCGACGCGACGGCGCGGACGCCATCGTGTTCCGCGGCGAGGACCGCGTGGTGCGACGCATGAGCTTTGCGCAGCTGCACGCCGAGGTCGCCCGCTGCGCAGCGGCCTTGCGCGCCGCTGGCATTGAACCGGGTGACCGCGTCGCCGCCTGGATGCCCAATGTGCCCGAAACCGTGGTGCTGATGCTGGCCACCGCCAGTCTGGGTGCGGTGTTTACCTCGGCTTCGCCGGATTTCGGCGTGCAGGGCGTGCTCGACCGCTTCGGCCAGACGCAGCCTCGCGTCCTGGTGGCGACCGACGGCTATTTCTACAACCGCAAGCAGGTCGACACGCTGTCGCGCGTCGCCGAGGCGGTCGCGCAACTGCCGAGCGTGGAGCGCGTGGTGATCGTGCCGTACGCCGGCGCGGCCGATGCGCTGGGTGCGCTGCCCAATGCGCAGTCGTGGGCCGATTTTCTCGTGCCGCACGCTGATGTGCGCGACATCGACTTCGTGCCGCTGCCCTTCGACCACCCGCTTTACATCCTGTACTCGTCCGGCACCACCGGCGTGCCGAAATGCATCGTGCACGGCGCCGGCGGCGTGCTGCTGCAGCATCTCAAGGAACACCGCCTGCACTGCGACCTGCGCGCGGGCGACCGGCTGTTCTACTTCACCACCTGTGGCTGGATGATGTGGAACTGGCTGGTCAGCGGTCTGGCCTCGGGCGCCACCGTGCTGCTGTATGACGGCTCGCCGCTGCTCGATGACGGCGCGGCGCTGTTCGACTACGCGCAGGACGAGGGCATCACGCATTTCGGTACCTCGGCGAAGTTCATTGACGCCATCGCCAAGGCGGGGCTGGCGCCGCGCGCCACGCATGATCTGGCCGCGCTGCGCATGGTGATGTCCACCGGCAGCCCGCTGGTGGCGGAGGGATTCGACTACGTCTATCGGGACATCAAGGCCGATCTGTGTCTGGCCTCGATCTCGGGCGGCACCGACATCGTGTCCTGCTTCGTGCTCGGCAACCCGGTGCTGCCGGTGTGGCGCGGCGAGATCCAGTGCGCGGGGCTGGGCATGGCGGTGGAGGTCTTCGATCCCGATGGCCGCCCGGTGGCCGGCCAGAAGGGCGAGCTGGTGTGCACGCAACCCTTTCCCGCCATGCCGGTGGGCTTCTGGAACGATGCCGACGGCAGCCGCTACCGCAAGGCCTACTTCGAGCGCTTTCCGGGCGTGTGGTGCCACGGCGATTACTGCGAGCGCACCGCCCATGGCGGCTTCGTCATCCACGGCCGCTCCGACGCCACGCTCAACCCCGGTGGCGTGCGCATCGGCACGGCCGAGATCTACCGTCAGGTCGAGCGACTGGAGGAAGTGCTCGAATCCATCGCCATCGGTCAGGACTGGCCGCCGCAAAAGCCGACCGACCAGCGTGTGGTGCTGTTCGTGCGCCTGCGGGAGGGCGTGACGCTGGACGAGGCGTTGACGGCACGCATCCGCGACACCATCCGTGCCCACACCACGCCGCGCCATGTGCCGGCGCGCATCGTGCAGGTGGCCGACATCCCGCGCACGCGTAGCGGCAAGCTGGTCGAGCTGGCGGTGCGCCGGGTGGTGCATGGCGAGGCGGTGGACAACATCGAGGCGCTGGCCAACCCGCAGGCGCTGGTGCTTTTCCGCGATCTGCCCGAACTGGGGAGCTGAACATGAGTACAACCGGTTTCCGCATGCGCCGCGCGCATTCCGCTTTGCTGGTGGTGGACGTGCAGCAGCGGCTCGCACCGGCCATCGAGGACGGTCGCAACGTGCTCGCGCACTGCGTGTGGCTGATGCGACTGGCGGAGCGGCTGGGCGTGCCGACCGTGGCCACCGAACACTGCCCGGACAAGATCGGTCACAGCGTCGAGGCCATTCTGGAGGCGGCGGCCGGCGTGCAGGTGGTGAGCAAGCGCATGTTCTCGGCGGTGGCCGACGGCTGCCTGGCTGACACCGCCGTGCAGGTGCGCGAGGACGTCATCGTGTGCGGCACCGAGACGCATGTGTGCGTGCAGCAGACCGCGCTGGATCTGGCGCTGGCGGGCAAGCGCGTGTTTGTGGTGGCGGATGCGGTCGGTTCGCGCCGGGCGCTGGACCGGGACCTGGCGATCGAGCGCATGCGCGCGCACGGTATCGATGTGGTGACGCGTGAGATGGTGGCTTTCGAGTGGCTGGAGAGCGGGGATGATCCGCTCTTCGGCGAGATCAACCGGGAGTTCCTGCGCTAGCGGAAACGCAGTCTCCGCAGAAACAGCATGCGCGCCAGTGCCGCAATGGCGAATCCCATCAGCAGGTGTTTGATGGTGTGGCCGCTGATCAGCCCCCCGAGCAGGGCGTGGATCTCGTGGTCGAGACGGTCGCACACCATGCCCAGCGCGAAGGCGGCATACGCCGTCCAGTAGGCGCTGCGCCGGTTGTAGGGTGAAGGCAGGCGCATCAGCAGCGGCGGCAGGATGAAGGCGAAGGCGTACAGCACCAGGTAGGGACGCAGGTCACCCGCGCCGGCAAGCTCGCCGGCGTACCACCACAGCACGCTGGCTGGGCCGACGGCGATCCACGGCAGCAGCGCCAGTGCGCCGGCACGGCGCAGCCAGCTGCGTTCGGCAATCAGCCAGGCAATCAGGCTGGTGAATGCCAGCGCGATGGGCAGGCGGTCGAGCAGCAACCGGTCGTTGTCGGGGGCGAGGTGATACCAGGTCGAGCCGAGGCCGACGCTGACCAGCGCAAGGAAGAAGACGGTGGCAAAGGCGCGTTCGGTGGGTGAGCCGAAGCCGGCCTGGGCATCGCGCGCCTGCACCTGCAGGAGACCGCACAAGGCGGGCAGCAGGATGGCCAGGTTGCTCACCACATCCGCGAAGTTCGGAATGCCCAGCAGTGCGCGGGCGTCGGCAAAGCGGTGATAGTCCGCCGGCTGGGCAATCGGCGTGCTCCATGCGTCTACGGCGAGTGCTGCCGCGAGATACAGCGGCAGGAGCAACCATGGGGCGAGGCGTGTAAACAACGGGTTCGGCACCGGCAGGAGCACTCCTTCGTCATCGCCCTGCACCGTAGCAGCGACGGGGTGTGAGCGAAAGCGCAGCGCCTCGTCCGGAGCGTGCATTCTTTCTCAGCCATGGGCACATCGGTTATGATTCTGCTTTCCCGCACCTCTCGTCCCATGACCAAATACGTATTCGTTACCGGTGGTGTCGTGTCCTCGCTGGGCAAGGGCATTTCCGCCGCATCGCTGGGCGCGATCCTCGAATCGCGCGGCATCCGCGTCACCCATCTCAAGCTGGACCCCTACATCAACGTCGATCCGGGCACCATGAGCCCGTTTCAGCACGGCGAGGTTTTCGTGACCGAAGATGGCGCCGAGACTGACCTCGATCTGGGCCACTATGAGCGCTTCACCAGCGCCAAGATGAGCAAGCGCAACAACTTCACCACCGGCCAGATCTACGAGTCGGTGATCAAGAAGGAGCGGCGCGGCGAGTATCTGGGCAAGACCGTACAAGTCATCCCGCACATCACCGACGAGATCAAGGCCTACGTCAAGCGTGGCGCCGAGGGCGCCGACGTCGCCATCGTCGAGGTCGGCGGTACGGTGGGCGACATCGAGTCGCTGCCCTTCCTCGAAGCCATCCGCCAGATGGGTATCGAGGAAGGTCGCAATGCCACCTGCTTCATGCATCTCACGCTGCTGCCCTACATCCCGACCGCGGGTGAACTGAAGACCAAGCCGACGCAGCACTCGGTAAAGGAACTGCGCGAGATCGGCATCCAGCCCGACATCCTGCTGTGCCGTGCAGACCGCTCCATTCCGGTGGATGAGCGGCGCAAGATCGCGCTGTTCTGCAACGTCATGCCGGAAGCGGTGATCGAGTGTCTCGACGCCGACTCCATCTACAAGATTCCGGGCATGCTGCATGGTCAGATGCTCGACCAGATCGTCTGTCACAAGCTCGACATCCTGGCCCGTCCGGCCGACCTGTCCGTGTGGGAGAAGCTGGTGCATGCGCTGGAGAACCCCAAGCGCAGCGTCGATGTGGCCTTTGTCGGCAAGTACGTCGACCTGACCGAGTCCTACAAGTCGCTGATCGAGGCACTCAACCACGCCGGCATGCACACCGAGTCGAAAGTGAACATCCACTACATCGACTCCGAAGACATCGAGCGCCAGGGCTGCGGCGTGTTGAAGCACATGGACGCCATTCTGGTGCCGGGCGGCTTCGGCAAGCGTGGCACCGAGGGCAAGATTGCCGCCATCCGCCATGCGCGCGAGAACAAGGTGCCGTATCTGGGCATCTGTCTCGGCATGCAGCTGGCGGTGGTCGAGTTCGCACGTAACGTGGCCGGCCTGGAAGGTGCGCACTCCACCGAATTCGATGCGGCCTCGCCGGCACCCGTGATCGGTCTGATCACAGAATGGGAAGATCGCAGCGGCAAGCGCGAGAAGCGCAGTGAGGATTCCGATCTGGGCGGCACCATGCGTCTGGGCGGGCAGCTCTGCCATCTGGCAGAAGGTTCGCTGGCGCGTCAGATCTACGGTGCGCCGGAGATCATCGAACGCCATCGTCACCGCTACGAGGTCAACAACCGCCTGCTGCCGGATCTGGAAGCCAAGGGCTTGCGTGTGGCCGGTCGTGCGGGCGGCACCGAACTGTGCGAAATGATCGAGCTGCCGGACCACCCGTGGTTCGTCGGCTGCCAGTTCCACCCCGAGTTCACGTCCAACCCGCGTACCGGGCACCCGCTGTTCACGGCCTATCTGAAGGCCGCAATCGCCTCGAAAGAGGGCAAGGCAGGCAAGTGATGAAACTGTGCGGATTCGAGGTCGGTATCGACCGGCCGCTGTTCCTGATTTCCGGTCCCTGCGTGATCGAGTCGCGCCAGATGGCGCTCGAGACCGCCGCCGAATTGAAGGAAATCACCAGCGCGCTGGGCATCCCCTTCATCTACAAGTCGTCCTACGACAAGGCCAACCGCAGTTCGGGTTCGTCCTTCCGCGGGCTCGGCATGGACAAGGGGCTGGAAATTCTCGTCGAGGTGCGCGAGACGCTGGGTGTGCCGGTGCTGACCGACGTGCATACGGTCGAGGAAGTGCCGGCTGTGGCCGCGGCAGTCGACGTGCTGCAGACGCCGGCCTTCCTGTGCCGCCAGACCGACTTCATCCGTGCCGTGGCTTCGTCCGGCAAGCCGGTGAACATCAAGAAGGGCCAGTTCCTGGCACCCGGCGACATGAAGAACGTCGTCGACAAGGCGCGCGAGGCCAGTGGTGGCAGCGACACCATCATGGTGTGCGAGCGCGGCGTCTCCTTCGGTTACAACAATCTCGTGACCGACATGCGCGGGCTGGCGATCATGCGTGAGACCGGTTGTCCGGTGGTGTTCGATGCGACCCATTCTGTGCAGTTGCCGGGCGGGCAGGGCACCAGTTCGGGCGGTCAGCGCGAGTTCGTGCCGGT
>JAJLLM010000002.1:0-7692 GCA_033837965.1 Pseudazoarcus pumilus | reverse complement strand
TCCGCCACCTCGGGCGCGTGTGCCAGCACCCGCGGCGCCGCCACCGGCGTGGGCAGCACCGGCGACCAGCACGCGCCGTGCACCTGACGCACATGCGGCGCATCCACCGGGTCGCCGGGCAGCTCAGCCACGAAACGGTTGTCGAATTTCAATCCCTGCATGCATTCATCCTGTCATTCAATCTGCAACGCACCGCAGCTACGGAGCGCAACGGGCCTTCGGCTATAATCGCCCGGTCACAATCATGGAATCACGCCGAAATGGGCTTTCTCGCCGGAAAACGCATTCTGATCACGGGTCTGCTGAGCAATCGCTCGATCGCCTACGGCATCGCCAAGGCGATGCACCGCGAGGGCGCGGAGCTGGCCTTCACCTTCCAGAGCGAACGCTTCCAGGAACGCGTCGCCAAGCTCGCGTCGGAGTTCGACAGCACGCTGCTGTTCCCTCTCGACGTGCAGGACGACGCCCAGATCGCCGCGCTCTTCGACGGTCTGCAACAGGCGTGGGGCGGTCTGGACGGACTGGTGCACTCCATCGCCTTCGCCCCCAATGATGCCCTTGAAGGTGATTTCCTCGAAGGCTTCTCGCGCGAGGCCTTCCGCATCTCGCAGGAAATCAGTGCCGGCAGTTTCCCGCTGCTCGCCAAGGCCGCGCGTCCGCTGATGAAGGGCCGTAACGGCGCACTGCTGACGCTGTCCTACCTCGGCGCCGTGCGCACCATGCCGAACTACAACATCATGGGTCTCGCCAAGGCCAGCCTGGAATCCGCGGTGCGCTACATGGCTGTCACCCTCGGCCCGGAAGGTACGCGTGTCAACGGCCTGTCCGCCGGCCCGATCAAGACGCTGGCCGCGTCCGGCATCGGCAGCTTCGGCAAGCTGCTGTCGTTCAACGAGCGCAACGCCCCGCTGCGCCGCAACGTCACCATCGAGGAAGTCGGCAACGCCGCGGCCTTCCTGTGCTCCGATCTGGCCAGCGGCGTCACCGGCGAGATCATGTACGTGGATGGCGGCTTCAACACCACCGCACTGGGCAACTCCGACCAGGGCTGAGCCCGTTCGGTCCGCCCCATGAAAAAGCCCGGCATGCCGGGCTTTTTTCTTGCTGACGCCGCAGGCGGGGCTCAGTTGTTCTGTTCCGGATTGAGCTGCGCCTGGTTGATCTCCACGCCATAGCGCTGGCGCAGTGCCCGCACGAAGGCACCGAACTCCTGCTCGGCCACCAGATTGTCGTACTGCCGCGCCAGGGCACGCACCTCCGGCGCATCGTCGGCGATCTCGACCTTGCCCGCACTTTCCACGCGGAACACCACGTAACCACCGTCCGGCATCTGCGTGCCAACATAGGCCGGCAGACTGTCCGCAGCCACCGAGAACACCGCCCGCAGCGCCTGACCGGGCAGCGTCGGCGCACCGCGCTGCTCGGCATAGGCGTCGCTCCAGCGGCCGCTCACCTGCTCGCCGGCGCGCAGTTTGGCCAGCGCCGCCTCGCCGCGTTCCTTGGCAATGCGCGCACCCTCGTCGGCGCGCAGACGCGCGCGGATGGCCTCGCTCACTTCTTCCAGCGGCATCTGCGCGGCGTCCTCATACTCCACCACCCGCGCCGACACCATGACGCCGCGCTCGACCTCGACAGCCGGCACGTTCTCGCCGTTGGCGCGTGTTTCCGGATCGAACAGCGCGTTGATCAGCGTCGCATCGGCGTAACCCGCGATCTCGGCGTTGTCACGTGAAATCCAGTCGCTGCGGCGCACCTCCAGACCGAGGGCCTCCGCCGCCGGCGCGAGGCTGTCGGGCTGTTCGTACACCGCGTTGGCGAACTGCTCGGCCAGTTCCGGCAGACGGCGCGACACTTCCTGCGCCAGCAACTCCTCGGCAATCTCGTCACGCACCTGATCGAAGGGCTGCAGGGACGGCGGCTTGATCTCGGTGACCTCGATGATGTGGAAACCGAAGTCGGTACGCACCACATCGCTGATCTGGCCGACTTCACTCTTGAACACCACGTCCTCGAACTCCGGCACCATCGCGCCCGGCCCGAAGAAACCCAGATCGCCACCGCGGCTCTTCGAGCCCGGATCCTGCGATTCGCGCCTGGCAATCTCCTCGAACTGCGCCGGAGCGGCGCGCACCTCAGCCAGCACGGCTTCAGCCTTGGCCTGCGCGGCAGCCACTTCCGCGTCGCTGGCGGACGATGCCGCACGGATCAGGATGTGGCGCGCACGACGCTCTTCCGGCACCCCGAAGCGCGAGGGATTGCCCTCGTAAAAGGCACGTACGCGCCCCGCGTCGATGTTGATGTCACGACCGACCGCGGCCGCATCCAGCACCACGTAATCGGCCTTCAGGCGCGGTGCGCGCATGAAGGCCTCGGCGTTCTCGCGATAGAAGGTTTCGACGGTCTCATCGGAAATGGTCACGTCCGACTCGTAACGCTCGCGCGGAAACGACAGCTCACTGACCACCCGCTCTTCCAGCTGGATGTCCACCAGGCTCCTGACCGCGGCGCGACCGGCAAAAGCGGAACGGCCGATGCCCTGCACCACCTGCTCCTGCCGCAGATCCTGCGCCAGCGAGAACTCGAACATCGCCACGTTCATGTTCTGCGAAGCGACGAACTGTTCGTAGCGCTCGCGCGAGAACTGGCCGTCCACCTGGAAAGCCGCCTCACCCGCGATCAGCTCCTGCATCTGCGCGGTCGGCACGTTGATCCGGCTGTCGACGATGAAGCGCTGCAGTGCGGCATCGTTGATCAGCCCCTCCAGCACCGCCTGGCGGAATTCCGGCGTCCTGAACAGCGCGGCATCGACCTGCCCCTGGCTGTCGCGACGGATACGCTCCTGACGCTCCTGCAGGGCACGCTCGAACTGCGCCGTGCTGATGGGGGAGCCACCGACACTGGCCACCGGCGTGCCTCCCGGCCCGTCGCTGAAATAGGCATCCATGCCAAACAGTGCGAGCGGCACCACCAGAATCGCGAGTACGATCTGGGCAAGGCGTTTGTTGTTGCGGATGAAGTCGAACATCGATGTCTTCCGTACTGAACAGCGCAGGAAATTCGCTCCGCCCCGGCGGCACAACGCGGGTGGAACGCCAAAGCTCGGCATTATCGCACTCCCCGCTGCGAGGAGCCACCGCAGTGCCACAACACGCATGCGCAGCCCATGCCGGAGCGGCGCCACGCCTATAATCGGACATGCTCGCGACTTTCCGACTCCAGCTTGGCATCGCCGCCCTGTACGGGCTCGCGGGCTGGCTCTCACTGCAGATCCTGGTACCCACCGGATATGTCGCACCGGTCTATCCGCCGGCCGGCATCGCGCTCGGTGCAATGCTGCTGTACGGCTACCGCGTGTGGCCCGGCGTGTTGGTCGGCGCCCTGCTCACCAACGCCGTGGCGACCTTGTACTCCGGACAGGACCCGGGACCGACCATCGTCATCAGCGGGGCGGGCGCGGCGCTGCAGGCTGCCGCCGGCGCCTGGCTGGCGCGACGCCTGATCAGCTTTCCGAACCCGCTCGACTCGCCGCGCAGCATCGCCCGCCTGCTGTTCATCGTGGCGCCGGTCAGTAGCCTCATCAACAGCTCGCTATCGACCCCGGCACTGCTCTACGCCGGCATCATCACCACCGACAACGTCCTCTCAAGCTGGGGTTCGTGGTGGCTGGGCGACACCCTCGGTGCACTCGTCGCACTGCCGCTGATGTTCGTCTTCCTGGCCCGACCCGCCGAACTGTGGCGACCGCGACGCCTCGCCGTGGCGGTACCGCTGGTGATCGTCGCGCTGCTCACCGCCGTCGTCTTCGACCGCTTGGACCGCGCCGAGAGCCAGCGCATCAAGAACCAGTTCGACCGCGATGCCGAAAACATCGCCACCCTCATCGAGAAGCGCCTGCAGGCGCAGACCGACGCTTTGAACGCGCTGGAGCGCTTCATCGCGCTCAGCGAGGATGTCAGCCGGGGGGAGTTCCGCGGCTTCACGGCCGCTCTGCTCGAACGCCACCCCGGCACCCAGAACTTCAGCTGGAATCCGTTGATTCGTCACGCCGAGCGCGCCGAGTTCGAGCGCCTCGCGCGCGCCGAAGGCCTGCCCGGCTTCAGCATCCTCGAGCGCGACAACACCAGTCCGTCGCGCACTGCCGTGGCCGGCCCACGCGACGACTACCTGCCGATCCACTTTGTCGAACCGCAGGAGCGCAACACCGGTGTGCTGGGCTTCGACCCGCTTTCCATGAGCAATACCGCAGCCGCCATCGCCAGCACTCGCGAGCACGGCCGCCCGACGGCCAGCGACGCCTTCACGCTGACGCAGGAGCGCGGCCAGCAGCGCGGCGTGGTGGTGTACCAGTCGGTGCGGCGCCCGACTCCCGACGGTGAGCAGTTCATCGGCATCGTCAGCGTCGCCTTCCGCATGGACGACGCGCTGGCCGCCACCGTGGTCGACCTGCCCGAGCGCCAGGTCGCGCTGTGTCTGGTCGACCGCGCCGGCACCGCCGGTAACACCCGGCTGTCCGGCCCGGCGGGCTGTGAGGACACCGGCTGGCTCGACGCACCGCTGGCGCGCAGCTTCGACCTGTCGTTCGGCGAGCGCCCGTGGCAGATCCGCCTGCTGGCCGAAGCCGGCTACGCGGACAATCTGCGCACGCTGACGCCCTGGCTGTCGATCGTCACCGGCATCCTGGCGGCGGGCATCCTCGCCGCGTTCCTGCTGATGACCTCCGGTCACGCGCGGCGCGTCGAGCGCATGGTCGAGCAGCGCACGCGCGAGCTGGCCGACGCCAGCGACGACCTGCGTGCGCAGCGTGCCGCCCTCAACCGCGCGCAGGAAATCGCACGCATGGGCAGTTGGGAGATCGACACCGCAAGCGGCGCCCTGCGCTGCTCCGAGGGATTGCGCACGCTGCTGCCGCTGCCGCCGGGCGACGCGCTGCGCTACGACGACCTGCTGGCCGCCATCGAGCCGGCCGACCGGCCGCGTCTGGACCGCGCCGTCAGCGCCATGCGCAACGGTGGAAGCAGCATCACGCTGGACTGCCATCCCGAGGGCGCGCATTCCACCACCCTGCAGTTCGTCATCGACATCGAGAACCTCGGCGCGGATCACGAACGCGTGGTAGGCACGGCACAGGACGTCTCCGGTGCGCGCAAGGCTGCCGCCGACATCCAGCAGCTCGCCCACTATGACTCCCTCACCGGCCTGCCCAACCGCATGCTGTGGACGCTGCGGGCCACCGCCGCCCTGCAGGTGGCGCGGCGCCACAACGATGCGCTGGCGGTGCTGTTCCTCGACCTGGACCATTTCAAGACGGTCAATGACTCGCTCGGCCACAACGCCGGCGACACCCTGCTCAAGACCGTGGCCACCCGCCTCACCCACTGCGCCCGCGAGGAAGACCTGCTGGCACGCCTGGGTGGTGACGAGTTCGTCGTATTGCTGCCGCGCCTGAGCCGGCGCGAGGACGCCACGCTGGTGGCGCAGAAGATGCTCGACAGCATGAGCGAACCGGTCGAACTGGGCGGGCACGTGCTACAGCCATCGCTCAGCATCGGCATCGCGCACTTCCCGGAAGACGGGCCGGACGTCGAGACCCTGCTCAAGCACGCCGACACCGCGATGTACGGGGCCAAGAGCGCCGGACGCAGCACCATCCGGCATTTCGTCGAATCCATGAACGCGCGTGCACTCGAGCGCCTGACCATCGAGAACGGTCTGCGCCGCGCCATTGAACGCGACGAACTGAGCCTGCACTTCCAGCCGCAGTACGACGCCGTGGCCGAACGCTTCGTCGGCGTGGAGGCGCTGCTGCGCTGGCACTCGCCCGAACTGGGCGGCCTCATTCCGCCCGACCGCTTCATTCCCATCGCGGAAGAGACCGGCATCATCCTGGCGCTGGGCGACTGGGTGCTGGAGCAGGCCTGTACGCTGCAGCGGCGCTGGCAGCAATCGCCCAAGGCGGAGCTGCTGGTCGCGGTGAACATCTCGGCGATCCAGTTCAACCACCCCGATTTCGTCGGTCGCGTCGCGCGCATCCTGCAACGCACCGCCGCAGACCCGCGCCGCATCGAGCTGGAAATCACCGAAACCGCCATCATGGGCTCGGGCGACGAGGTGCTGGCGCGGCTGCACCAGTTGCGCGACCTCGGCCTGACGCTGGCGCTGGACGATTTCGGCACCGGCTACTCCAGCCTCGGCCGCCTGCACCGCCTGCCGATCACGCGCCTCAAGCTTGACCGCTCCTTCGTGCAGTACCTGCCGGGCGACCTCGACAATGCCGCCATCGCCAATGCCACGCTGTCGATGGCGCGCGCGCTCAAGCTCGAAGTGGTGGCCGAGGGCATCGAGACCGTCGCGCAGAAGGCCTATCTCTTCGCGCGCGGCTGTCGTCTGATGCAGGGCTACCTGTACAGCGTGCCGCTGCCGCTCGACGAGCTGGAGAACTTCCTCGCGGCCGACGCGCAGCGCAACCCCCCGCAGGCATGAAAAAGGCCCGGAGCCGAAGCTCCGGGCCTTTCACCGTAGCTTGCGCGATCAGGCTTTGACGAAGCTGAGACGGCGTTCCGCCGCATCCACACGGATACGGTCCTTGGCACCGAACTGCCCTTCGAGAATGGCCTTGGCGAGCGGGTTTTCGATCTTCTCCTGGATCGCCCGCTTCAACGGCCGCGCGCCGAACACCGGGTCGAAACCGACCTCGGCGATCTCGGCCAGCGCCGCATCGGTCACGTCCAGCGACATCTCCAGCCGCGCCAGCCGCTTTTCCAGATACTGCAGCTGGATGCGCGCGATGTGGGCGATGTTCTTCTCGTCGAGCGCGTGGAACACCACCACCTCGTCGATGCGGTTGATGAACTCGGGACGGAAGAAGGTCTTCACCTCGGCCATCACCGCCAGCTTGATCACCTGATAGTCGTCACCCGACATCTGCTGGATCATCTGGCTGCCGAGGTTGCTGGTCATCACGATCACGGTGTTCTTGAAGTCCACCGTGCGCCCCTGACCGTCGGTCATGCGGCCGTCATCCAGCACCTGCAGCAGCACGTTGAAGACGTCCGGATGCGCCTTCTCCACCTCGTCGAAGAGGATCACGCTGTAGGGCTTGCGACGCACCTGCTCGGTGAGATAACCGCCTTCCTCGTAGCCGACATACCCCGGCGGCGCGCCGATCAGGCGGGCCACCGAGTGCTTCTCCATGAACTCGCTCATGTCGATGCGGATCAGGTGCTCCTCCGAATCGAACAGGAACTCGGCCAGCGTCTTGCACAGCTCGGTCTTGCCGACGCCGGTGGGGCCGAGGAACAGGAAGGAGCCATACGGCTTGTTCTCGTCCGCCAGACCGGCACGCGAGCGGCGGATGGCATCCGACACCAGCCGCACGGCCTCGTCCTGACCGACCACGCGCTGGTGCAGACGGTCTTCCATCTGCAGCAGCTTGTCGCGCTCGCCCTGCATCATCTTGCTCACCGGGATGCCGGTGGCGCGCGACACCACCTCGGCGATTTCCTCGGTGCCGACCTGGGTGCGCAGCAGCTTGTTGGGCGAAGCATCCGTGCCGGCCGACTCCGCCGCCTTCAGTTGCGCTTCGAGCTGCGGCAGCTTGCCGTACTGCAGCTCGGCAACCTTGCCGAGTTCGCCCTTGCGCTGCAGGTCGGCCATCTCGGCCTTGATGCGGTCGATCTCCTCCTTGACGTGGGC
>JAJLLM010000001.1:0-20878 GCA_033837965.1 Pseudazoarcus pumilus | reverse complement strand
GGCCCGATCCAGGCGATCTATCAGGCGCGCTTCATGAAGTACATGGCCAGCCGCGGCCTGATCGACGCCGAACGGGCGGCCAAGCGCAAGGTCTGGGCCTTCCTCGGCGACGGCGAGACCGACGAGGTCGAATCGCTGGGCGCCATCGGCATGGCCGCGCGCGAGAAACTCGACAACCTGATCTTCGTCATCAACTGCAACCTGCAGCGCCTGGACGGCCCGGTGCGCGGCAACGGCAAGATCATCCAGGAACTCGAAGGCGAGTTCCGCGGCGCCGGCTGGAACGTGCTCAAGGTGGTGTGGGGCACGCACTGGGACACGCTGTTTGCGCGCGACAAGACCGGTGCGCTGAAGCGCCGCATGCTCGAAGTGGTCGACGGCGAGTACCAGACCTACAAGTCCAAGGACGGCGCCTACGTGCGCGAGCACTTCTTCAACACGCCGGAGCTGAAGGCGCTGGTGGAAGACTGGACCGACCAGGAAATCTGGAACCTCAACCGCGGCGGCCATGACCTGTTCAAGATCTTCGCGGCCTACAACGCTGCCGTGAACAACGTCGGCCAACCGACCGTGATCCTGGCCAAGACCATCAAGGGCTTCGGCATGGGTTCGGCCGGTGAGGCGATGAACATCTCGCACCAGCAGAAGAAGATGGATGTGGAAGCCATCCGTCGCTTCCGCGACCGCTTCGACCTGCCGGTGCCGGACGACCAGCTGGAGAAGATTCCCTACCTGAAGTTCGCCGAGGATTCGCCCGAGTTCAAGTACATGCTCGAGCGCCGGCAGAACCTCGGCGGTTTCCTGCCGCAGCGCCGCCGCTCGGCCGATCCGCTGCAAGTGCCCGCCCTGTCCGCCTTCGACGCGCTGCTCAAGGCCTCGGGTGAAGGCCGTGAGCTGTCCACCACGATGGCCATCGTGCGCATCATGAACACGCTGCTGCGCGACAAGCAGATCGGCAAGCACATCGTTCCGATCGTGCCGGACGAGTCGCGCACCTTCGGCATGGAAGGCATGTTCCGCCAGTACGGCATCTGGAGCCAGGAAGGCCAGAAGTACCTGCCGGAAGACCACGACCAGCTGATGTTCTACAAGGAGAGCGTGGACGGCCAGGTGCTGCAGGAAGGCATCAACGAAGCCGGCTCGATGTCCGACTGGATCGCCGCCGGCACGGCCTACAGCGTGCACGGCGTGCAGATGGTGCCGTTCTACATCTTCTATTCGATGTTCGGCCTGCAGCGCACCATGGACCTGGCCTGGGCGGCCGGTGACCAGCGCACGCGCGGCTTCCTGATCGGCGGCACGGCCGGTCGCACCACGCTCAACGGCGAGGGCCTGCAGCACGAGGACGGCCACAGCCAGATCCTCGCCGGCACCATCCCCAACTGCATCAGCTACGACCCGACCTTCCAGTACGAAGTGGCGGTGATCGTGCAGGACGGCATGCGCCGCATGTTCGCCGAGCAGGAGGACGTCTTCTACTACCTCACGGTGATGAACGAGAACTACGAACATCCCGAGATGCCGAAGGGCGCCGAGAAGGACATCCTCAAGGGCATGTATGCCTTCCGCAAGGGCGGCAAGGGCAAGGGCCCGCGCGTTCAGCTGCTGGGCTCCGGCACCATCTTCAACGAAGTCATCGCCGCCGCCGACCTGCTCAAGAGCGACTGGGGTGTGGAAGCCGACATCTGGGGCTGCCCGAGCTTCAACGAGCTGGCGCGCGACGGTCAGGCGACCGCCCGCTGGAACCTGCTGCACCCGACCGACAAGCCGAAGAAGTCGCATGTCGAGACGCTGCTCGACGGCGCCAAGGGCCCGGTCATCGCGGCCACCGACTACGTCAAGCTGTTCGCCGAGCAGATCCGCCCGTACGTGCCGGGTCGCTACACGGTGCTCGGCACCGACGGCTTCGGCCGCTCGGACACGCGCGAGGCGCTGCGTCACTTCTTCGAGGTCAACCGCTACTGGGTCACCGTGGCCGCACTGAAGTCGCTCGCCGACGACGGCGCGCTACCCGCCGCCAAGGTTGCCGAGGCCATCAAGAAGTACGACCTCGACCCGAGCAAACCCAACCCGATGACGGTTTGAGGAGAACGCCGCGATGAGCCAGTTGATTGAAGTGAAGGTTCCGGACATCGGCGATTTCGACGAAGTCCCGGTCATCGAGCTGTTCGTGAAGGTCGGCGACACGATCAAGGAAGAAGACGCCATCTGCACGCTCGAATCCGACAAGGCCACGATGGACGTGCCCTCCTCGGCTTCCGGCGTGGTCAAGGAAGTCCTGATCAAGGTCGGCAGCAAGGTTGCCGAAGGCAGCGTGCTGATCAAGGTCGAAGCGGCCGGCGCCGCCGCAAGCGCACCGGAACCGGCCAAGGCCGCAGCCCCGGCGGCTGCACCCGCTGCGCCCCCCGCAGCCGCCCCGGCTCCCGCGCAGAAAGCCGCTGCGCCGGCAGGCGGCGGCCTGGTCGAGGTCAAGGTGCCGGACATCGGTGACTTCGACGAAGTCCCGGTCATCGAACTGTTCGTGAAGGTCGGCGACACCATCAAGGCCGAGGACGCGATCTGCACGCTGGAATCCGACAAGGCCACGATGGACGTGCCTTCCTCGGCGTCCGGCGTGGTCAAGGAAGTGCTGGTCAAGGTCGGCAGCAAGGTGTCCGAAGGTTCGGTGCTGATCAAGGTCGAGGCCGCTGGCGCAAGCGCCCCGGCCCAGCCTGCCGCCGCAGCACCTGCTCCGGCACCCGCGCAGCCCGCTCCGGCTCCCTCTCCCGCTCCGACCGCCGCGCCTGCGCCGGCCCCGGCCGCAGCCGGCGCACCCGCCAACGCCCCCACTCCGGTGACGATCGGCGGCAGCGTGCATGCCAGCCCGTCCGTGCGCGCCTACGCCCGCGAACTGGGCGTCGACCTCTCCCTGGTCAAGGCCACCGGGCCGAAGAACCGCATCCTGCGTGAAGACGTCACCGCCTACATCAAGGGCGCCATGACCACCGGCGTCGTGCCGGGCAAGACGCCCGCGCCGGCCGCTGCCGGCGGCGGTGGTGGCGGGCTCGACCTGCTGCCCTGGCCGAAGGTGGACTTCGCCAAGTACGGCGAAGTCGACGTGCAGCCGATGAAGCGCATCAAGAAGATCTCGGGCGCCAACCTGCACCGCAACTGGGTGATGATCCCGCACGTCACGCAGTACGACGAGACGGATGTGACCGAACTCGAAGCGCTGCGCAAGGAGCTTAACGAAACGCGCGAGGCCAAGGCCTCTGGCGTCCGCTACACGATGCTGGCCTTCGTCATCAAGGCCTGCGTCGCTGCGCTCAAGAAGTACCCGCAGTTCAACACCTCGCTCGACGGCGACAATCTGGTGTTCAAAAAGTACTACCACATCGGTTTTGCCGCCGACACCGAGAACGGTCTGGTCGTGCCGGTGATCAAGAACGCCGACCAGAAGAGCGTCACCGAGATCGCGCTGGAGATGGCGGAGCTTTCCAAGAAGGCGCGCGACGGCAAGCTCGGCTCGGCCGACATGCAGGGCGGCACCTTCTCGATCTCCAGCCTCGGCGGCATCGGTGGCACCTACTTCACGCCGCTGATCAACGCGCCGGAAGTCGCCATCCTGGGCCTCTCCAAGCTGTCCATGAAGCCGCTGTGGGACGGCAAGCAGTTCGTGCCGCGTCAGGTGCTGCCGCTGTCGCTGTCGTATGACCACCGCGTCATCGACGGCGCCGAGGGCACGCGCTTCATCGACTACATCAGCAAGGCGCTGGCCGACATGCGCCGCACGCTGATCTGACCGGGAGGCGCACCATGGCAACGATGGAAGTAAAGGTCCCGGACATCGGCGATTTCGACGCAGTCCCGGTCATCGAGCTGTTCGTGAAGGCAGGCGACACGCTCAAGAAGGAAGACGCGATCTGCACGCTGGAGTCCGACAAGGCCACGATGGACGTGCCCTCGCCCGAAGCCGGCACGGTCAGGAAGGTGCTGGTCAAGGTCGGCGACAAGGTCTCCGAAGGCAGCGTGCTGCTGGAAATGGAAGCCGCCGGTGCAGCCGCTGCGGCGCCGTCCGCCCCCGCGCAGAAAGCCGAGGCCGCCCCGGCCCCGGCCGCTGCGGCCCCCGCGCCGGCTGCCGCCAGTCATTCCGGCGGTGCCGACATCGAGTGCGACGTGCTGGTGCTCGGCGCCGGCCCCGGCGGCTATTCGGCCGCCTTCCGCGCGGCCGATCTGGGCCTCAAGACGGTGCTGGTCGAGCGTTACCCCACGCTCGGCGGCGTGTGCCTGAACGTCGGCTGCATCCCGTCCAAGGCCCTGCTGCACGTGGCCGGCGTGATGGACGAGGTCAGCCACTTCGCAGAACTCGGCATCGAATTCAAGGCGCCCAAGATCGACATCGACAAGCTGCGCGCCCACAAGGAAAAAGTGGTCGGCAAACTCACCGGCGGTCTGGCCGGCATGGCCAAGGGCCGCAAGGTCGAGGTCGTGCGCGGCTACGGCACCTTCCTCGACCCCAACCATGTCGCGGTCGAACTGACCGGCGGTGACGCGCAGGACAAGACCGGCGAGAAGAAGGTCGTCAAGTTCAAGCAATGCATCATCGCCGCCGGCAGTCAGGCGGTGAAACTGCCCTTCATGCCGGAAGACCCGCGCGTGGTGGACTCCACCGGCGCGCTGGAACTGAAGTCCTTACCGAAGAAGATGCTGGTCATCGGCGGCGGTATCATCGGCCTCGAAATGGCCACGGTGTATTCAACGCTGGGCGCGAAGATCGACGTGGTCGAGATGATGGACGGCCTGATGCAGGGCGCCGACCGTGACCTCGTCAAGGTGTGGGAAAAGGTCAACGCCCACCGTTTCGACAACGTCATGCTGAAGACCAAGACGGTCTCGGCCGAGGCCAAGAAAGACGGCATCTGGGTGAAGTTCGAGGGCGAGAAGGCCCCCGCCGACGCCCAGCGCTACGACCTCGTGCTGGTCGCCGTGGGCCGCAGCCCCAACGGCAAGAAGATCGGTGCCGACAAGGCCGGCGTGGCGGTGACGGATCGCGGCTTCATCGAAGTCGACAACCAGCAACGCACCAACGTGAGCCACATCTTCGCCATCGGCGACATCGTCGGCCAGCCCATGCTGGCGCACAAGGCGGTGCATGAAGGCCACGTCGCGGCGGAAGTCGCGGCCGGCCAGAAATCGAGCTTCGACGCGCTGCAGATCCCGTCCGTGGCCTACACCGACCCGGAAGTGGCCTGGGCCGGCCTGACCGAACTCGAAGCCAAGGCCAAGGGCATCGACTACGAGAAGGCGGTGTTCCCGTGGGCCGCATCGGGCCGCGCGATTGCCAACGGCCGCGACGAGGGCTTCACCAAGCTGCTGTTCGACAAGAACACCCACCGCATCATCGGCGGCGCGATTGTCGGCACGCATGCTGGCGATCTCATCGGCGAAGTATGTCTGGCCGTCGAGATGGGCGCGGACGCGGTGGACATCGGCAAGACCATCCACCCGCACCCGACGCTGGGCGAATCCATCGGCATGGCCGCCGAAGTCGCCCACGGCAGCTGCACCGACCTGCCGGCACCGCGCAAGCGCTGAACGGCTGCGCAAGGAAAACGGGGCGCCAAGGCGCCCCGTTTTTTGTTTCCGGACATCCGCTCTCAGTGTCTGTGACCACCGCCGGCGCCATGGCCGTGGGTAAGCGAACGCGCCACCGCCTCGACCGCAATCGACTCACGCTTGCCGTCGGCCAGTTCCACCGTCAGCGTCAGCGGCACGCGATCGCCCTCCTTCACCTGCGCAGCGAGATCGATCAGCATCACATGGTAGCCACCCGACGTCAGCGCCACCGGCTTGCCGGCCGGCAGGTCCAGGCCCTCGACAGCCCGCATGCGCATGACCTTGTCGGCGCCCAGCGTCATCTCGTGCAGTTCGACCACCTTGGCCGCCGGCGAAGCGACACCGACCAGTCGCGCATCGCTGCTCGCGGTCAGACTCATGAAGGCTCCGGTGGAACGTTGCTGCGGGACCGTGGCCCGCACCCAGGGGTCGCTGACCTGCACGGAAGCCCCGGCCGGGGCAGCAACATGGTCGTGCGCCTGGGCAAGACACGGCAGGAGGAAGGCAAAGGCGGACAGGGCGAACAGTTTTCTCATGGTGACCTCACGATGATGAATCAGACACAAGGACGGCCCGCGCACTCGGCGCGGCGACCGTGAATACGACAGAAGGGAAAATCAGGACCGGCCCCGCAGTCGCGGGGACACACGCTCAGACGAGCGCGGGCGGCGCGCGCGGATGCGCGGCAGACCAGACGGTCGCCGCCGGCGGGAGCGGAAGTGCGGGCAGGACATGGCTGCCATCTCGCTCGGCCGGGACGACAGGCGACGCGGACACCGGCGGAAGCAGGTCGTCGAGCGACGAGACCAGGCAATAGGGGCAGTGCTCGACCAGCATGGCCGGCCGTGCAGGGTCATCCTGCGCCGGTGCGGCACGCGTCTCGACACCATTGACCGTGCACACCTCGATCCAGCCCGACGCCGGGCCATGAACCGATGCGGACGCGTGCGCCAGCACCGGAAACAGGGCCGCGGCCAGCATCACGAGCATGAGCAGGCGGGCAATGCTGCGTTGCAGGGAAACGAGTCGGCGCATGGCTTCGAAACGATCACGGGACGTCGCATTCTGCCGAATGCCGACGCCGTACCGCAAGCAGAAACGCCCGCGGCAGACCCTGAAGAAGCCGCACGCCAAAAAAGAAAACCCGCGGCCGGACGAACCGGGCGCGGGCATGTGCATTGTTTCAGGTCAGGCGAGACGCTGGCCGGTGAACAGCGACAGCACGAACAGAACCACGAAGATGAAGAACAACACCTTGGCGATTCCGGCTGCCGTTCCGGCGATGCCGGTGAAACCGAGCAGGCCGGCAACCAGCGCAACGCCCAGAAAGATCAGTGTCCATCCGAGCATGTGCGCCTCCTGTCATTTGCCGTCGGTCATCTTCTCGGTGGCTTCGTCAATCTTCTCGCCGGCATTCTCGGCAGGGCCGTCATTATCGATGGCTTCCTTCATGCTTTCGACGGCGTTATCGAGCTTCTCGCCGGCGCTCTCGGCAGGTCCCTGGGGATCAAGCTTGTCACGAACATCCTCGACCGCCTTGTCGATGGACTGGCCTGCCTTCTCGGCTGGTCCGGGCTCCGAGCAACCGACCAGGACGAAGAACGGAATGGCCAGCAGCATCGGCAGAACGCGGGTTTGGTTTCGCATGACTCGCTCCTTTTGTGTTTGCGAGCCTGCAGTCTAGCGGCGCTCAAAGCCTTGATGGGCGCGGCTTACAAACCGACGGGCTTGCTTACATTTGCCAACAGCATGTGCGCGATTGCACCGGCCACCCGGCCGGGCAATTGCGCACGCTGCGGACTCAGCCCAGCCAGACGCGGGCGTTGCGGAACATGCGTGCCCACGGCGAATCCTCGCCCATCCCCGGCGGTGCCCAGCTCATCTGCACCGTGCGGAAGCTGCGCTCGGGGTGCGGCATCATGATCGTGAAACGACCATCGGCCGTGGTCAGACCGGCCAGGCCGTCCGGCGAGCCGTTGGGATTGGCGGGATAACGGGTGGCCACCGCGCCCCGGTTGTCGACGTAGCGCACCGCCGTCAGCGCTGCGGCGCGGTCGGCCTCAGAGGCGAACACGGCCCTGCCCTCACCGTGGCTCACCACGATGGGCATGCGGCTGCCCGCCATGCCGGCAAACAGGATGGACGGGCTTTCGGCAATTTCCGCCATCACGAAGCGCGCCTCGAACTGCTCGCTGCGGTTGCGCTGGAAGGTCGGCCAATGCGCGGCGCCCGGAATGATCGAGGCCAGCTGCGCCATCATCTGGCAGCCGTTGCAGACGCCCAGCGCGAAGGTGTCGTCGCGCCCGAAGAAGGCTTCGAAGGCGTCGCGCAACTGCGGGTTGAACAGGATGGACTTGGCCCAGCCCTGCCCGGCGCCGAGCACGTCGCCGTAGGAGAAGCCACCGC
Organism: Pseudazoarcus pumilus; assembly: GCA_033837965.1. Taxonomy (GTDB): domain Bacteria; phylum Pseudomonadota; class Gammaproteobacteria; order Burkholderiales; family Rhodocyclaceae; genus Pseudazoarcus; species Pseudazoarcus pumilus_A. The sequence goes on along the minus strand of JAJLLM010000001.1, from coordinate 12,877 downwards.
AGGCGGCGAGGCCGTGGAAGTCGCTCAACTGGTAGCGGCCGGCCTGCAGGTCGGACATATGCACGTCGTACGGCGCAAAGCCGGCACGCTCGAAAGCGGCCGCCATCTCAACCTGCGAGTTCACGCCCTGCTCACGCAGGATGGCGATCTTCGGCCGGCTACCGGTGGCGATCATCGGCGCGGCAACGTCTTCTGCCGCATCAAAGCCCAGCGCCATCGACAGGCCGGGATCGCCGGCGTCGGCCAGGGCATCGAATTCCTCGCGCGCGCAGGTGGCGTCATCACGCAAGGCCGCGATGCGATAGCTGGTTTCCGACCACGCCTGCAGCAGCTCCACGCGCGAGGCCTCGAACACCAGTCTGGCGTTGCGGCGCACGCGCAGCGTGTCGCTGTCATTGGGCTCACCGATGAAGTGGCAGGCCAGCCCCGCCTCGCGCAGCAGACCGGCGACACGGGAGCGGTCGTCACGGCGAATCTGCACCACCGCCCCGAGCTCCTCGGCGAACAGCCCGGCGATGATGCGGTCGTTGAAACGTCCCTTGAGGGTATCGGGGTGCTTGTCGAGGCCGTCCACATCATTGGCCGCGGTGTCGTAGCACACCGTATCGAGCACGATGGACAACCCGCACTTCGAGGCAAAGGCCATTTCGCACAGCGTGGCGAACAGGCCGCCGTCGCTGCGGTCGTGGTAGGCCAGCAGCAGACCGTCCGCGCGCAGGGTCTGGATGGCGGCGAAGAAGGCCTTGAGGCTGGCGGCGCTGACATCCGGCGCCTGTTCGCCGACCGAGCCGTACACCTGAGCGAGCGCCGAGGCGCCGAGCCGGTTCGCGCCATGGCCGAGGTCGATCAGCAGCAGTTCGGTCTCCACCCCCTCCTCCAGCCGGAGTTGCGGCGTCAGGGTGCGACGGATGTCCTGCACCGGCGCGAAGGAAGTGACGATCAGCGACAGCGGCGCGACGACCTGCTTGTCCTCGCCGGCGTCGTTCCAGGCCGTGCGCATCGACAACGAATCCTTGCCGACCGGAATCGACAGTCCGGCGTCCTGGCAGAAACGCGATACGGTGGCGACAGTGTCAAACAGGCGCGCGTCCTCGCCCTTGTGGCCCGCCGCCGCCATCCAGTTGGCGGACAGCTTGACCTGGCCCAGATCGGCGATGTCGGCCGCGGCGATGTTGGTGATGGCCTCGCCCACCGCCATGCGGCCGGACGCCGGTGCATCCAGGCAGGCCAGCGGCGTGCGCTCGCCCATGGCGAAGGCCTCGCCCTTGTAGCCGTGGAAATCCAGCGCGGTGACGGCAACGTCCGCGACCGGAATCTGCCACGGCCCGACCATCTGGTCGCGCGCCGTGAGGCCGCCGACCGAGCGATCGCCGATGGTGATGAGGAAGCTCTTGCTCGCCACCGTGGGCAGGCGCAGCACGCGGAAGGCGGCGTCGCGCAGGTCGAGATCGGTCAGGTCGAAGGGGGGCAGGTGCACGGCACGACGCGACACGTCGCGCGTCATTTTCGGCGGCTTGCCGAGCAGCACCTGCATCTCCATGTCCACCGGCTTGTTGCCGAAGTGACGGTCGGAAACGGTCAGATGGCCGTCATCGGTCGCCGTACCGAGCACCGCAAACGGGCAGCGCTCGCGCTCGCAGATGGCACGGAAATCGGCCAGCCGCTCGGGTGCCACCGCCAGTACGTAACGCTCCTGCGACTCGTTGCTCCAGATCTCGCGCGGGCTCATGCCCGGTTCTTCGATATGCACCTCGCGCAGCTCGAAGTGCGCGCCGAGCCTGGCCGAATCGGCCAGCTCCGGCATGGCGTTGGACAGACCGCCGGCACCGACGTCGTGGATGGACAGGATGGGGTTGTCGGCGCCCTGCTGCCAGCACGCGTCGATGACCTCCTGGCAACGGCGCTGGATCTCGGGGTTACCGCGCTGTACCGAAGCGAAATCCAGATCGGCGGTGTTGGTGCCGGTCGCCATGCTGGAGGCCGCGCCGCCACCCAGACCGATCAGCATGCCCGGGCCGCCGAGCTGGATCAGCAGCGTGCCGGGCGCGAACTCGATCTTGAAGGACTGCTGATCCTGGATGTTGCCCAGACCGCCTGCGATCATGATGGGCTTGTGATAGCCACGCACCTCGCCCTCGACCTTCTGCTCGAAGGTACGGAAGTAGCCGGCGAGGTTGGGACGACCGAATTCGTTGTTGAACGCGGCGCCGCCGAGCGGGCCTTCGATCATGATGTCCAGCGCCGAGGCGATGCGCTCGGGCTTGCCGTAGGCGGCCTCCCAGGGCTGAACGAAATCCGGGATGTTGAGGTTGGACACCGAGAAACCGGTCAGGCCGGCCTTGGGGCGCGAGCCGCGCCCGGTGGCGCCCTCGTCGCGGATCTCGCCGCCGGCGCCGGTGGAGGCGCCCGGGAACGGCGAGATCGCCGTCGGGTGGTTGTGCGTCTCGACCTTGGTCAGGATGTGGGTCAGTTCGCGGTGATAGGTCCAGCGGCCATCCGCATCCGGATACAGACGGTCGCCTTCGGCACCTTCGATGATCGAAGCGTTGTCCGAGTAGGCCACCACGGTGCCCTGCGGGTGCGCCTTGTGCGTATCGCGGATCATGCCGAAGAGGCTCTTGTCCTGCGGCTGGCCGTCGATCACCCAGTCGGCATTGAAGATCTTGTGGCGGCAGTGCTCCGAGTTGGCCTGCGCGAACATCATCAGTTCGACGTCGGTCGGATCGCGCTGCATGCGGGTGAAGTTGTCGACGAGGTAGTCGATCTCGTCTTCCGACAGCGCCAGACCCAGGTCCGTATTGGCGGCGACCAGCGCATCACGCCCGCCCGCCAGCACGCCGACGGTGGTGAGCGGCTGCGGCTCATAGTGGTGGAACAGCGCGTCGGCCTCGTCGAAGCCCGTCAGCACCGATTCGGTCATGCGGTCGTGCAGCAGCGGCGCGAGCGTGTTGCGCTCGGCTTCGGCCAGCGACTTGAGTCCGGGAAACAGCCAGGCCGTGCCGCGCTCGACCCGCACGATCTTGTCGAAACCGCATTGATGCGCGATGTCGGTTGCCTTGGATGACCACGGCGAAATCGTGCCCAGACGCGGCACGACCAGCAGCATTGGATCGGCAACGCCGTCGGCCACCGCATCGGCCCCCAGCAGGTCGATCAGGCGCCCACGCTCAAGCTCGGACAGCGCTGCGGTCAGTTCAACGAAATACCAGTGAAGCGCGACGACCGAGCGGGCTGCAGGAAGCCGCCCGGCGATTTCTGGCTGAAGTCTTGCAAGGCGGGCGGGAGACACTGCCGCGCTACCGCGCAGCTTGAGGAGTTCGGCCATGGACATGCTATCGGAGAGGGGTTGGAGCAGGCACTTCGGCCTGCCCGGAAAAGGGTCGCATTATAACCGACCCTACCCTCTTCCATCCGCCAGCCGCCCGGCGGAGAAGGCCAAACGAACTAACGCGAGGCGGTGAGCTTGTCCTTGTCCAGCGCTGCCGTGGCGCCGGCGGCGTCGGAGCGGGGTGCAACCGGCGCCGCAGGCCGGGGCGCAACCGACGCGGCGCCCGCCATGGGGGCTGCGTCACCGCGCAGCGCAGCGGCCGCCGGGCGCGCCGGCGGAGGCACCTCGACCCGCGCGGCCGAGCGCTCTGCCGCCACGTCATGGATGCGCACCAGCTTGCCTTCGACGGAAGAGCCGCAATCCATCTGCAACTGCCGGTAGCGGACATTGCCGACCACCTTGGCGTTGACCTGCAGCTCGGCGAAATGCTCGACGTCCAGGTCACCGGTGATGTTGCCGTTGATGACCGCATCATGGGTGTGCACCTTGCCGGTGATCACTCCCTTCTCGCTGAGCACCAGCAGGCCCTTGGTACCGGGCTTGCCGAAGACGTTACCTTCCACGTGACCGTCGATGCGCAGACCGCCGGAGAAGTGCACGTCTCCGACGATGTGCAGATTGTCGGCGATCAGGCTGGACAGCCTGGTCACCTCGATCCCGTTCTTCTTCTTTCTGCCGAACATCCCTTACCCCCGTTGCGGCGAAATCACCGACCCTGCCCCTGGCTGGTCGCTGATCGTACGAATTCGAGTTCTTCACGCGCCTGCTTGTGCTGTTCGTTGAGCACCGCCAGCTGGCGCTCAAGCTCCGTCCGCGTGACAAGAGAGATTTCAAGGTCCATGCGCACCGACTGCAACTCCGCACGCGCCTGCGCCAATTCCTCTTCCAGGTCGGCGATGCGCGCATCGAACTGCAGCAGCGAGGTCTCCTGCGAAGCATAGTAGAGCGCGGCAGCGCCAATCAGCGCCGAGCACACGAAGATCGTCAGGAAACGGAACACCCCCACCTTTCCGCGACCCGGCGTCGCAAGGACGATCTTGCCGGTGGTGAGGTGACGGTTGGCGGTATTCGAGCGCGAGTGCATCGTCGATCAGACCCCGCGGAACTGCGCGAGGTAGACCTTGGGGTCGACGAAACGACCGCCACGAAGGATCTCGAAGTGCAGGTGCGGACCGGTCGACCGCCCCGTGCTGCCGACGCGGGCGATCTGCTCTTCCGGCATCACCACCTGCCCGACCTTGACCAGAATGGCCGAGGCATGCGCATAGCGGGTGACCAGACCACCGCCGTGGTCAATCTCGACGGTGCGGCCGTACTGCGGACGATAGCCGGCAAAGATCACGCGGCCGCCGGCACTGGCGTAGATCGGGGTACCGGTCGGCGCCGGGTAGTCGATCCCGCTGTGAAATGCGCGCTTGCGTGTGAAGGGGTCGATGCGGTTGCCGAAGGACGACACCACCGGACGGTCACGCACCGGCTCACGACCGGGACGCGCCATATGGGCAAGATTGAGCGCCACCACCGCCTGATCGAGCTCCTGCATCAGCGCGGCAATGCGCTCGATGCTGCCTTCGACCCCACTCAGGTCGTCGACCGGAGCCGGCAGCACGGCGGCCGGGTCATCGCCATCGGGATTGAGCAGGGGGCCGCCGGAAGGCTTGCCCGGCTGCGTCTTGGCCATGCGGCCTTCGCGCGCCGCGTCCGCAGAGCTGGTGCGCTCTTCCATTTCCTTGAGGATGCCGACGCGGAAGGCAAGATCACGCGCCTCGGTCTCGAGCTGTGCCATGCGACCGGTGAGTTCGCCGATGCGGTCGATCAGCAGACGGTTGTCAGCGGGAAATTCCTGGGATGCGGAGGAGTCAGACAGCGCTTGCGGTGCCGCGGTCGGCGCAAAGCGACTGACTCCGTAGCCAATCGCGATTCCGGCGGTGAGCAGCGTCACCGTGCCCAGCAACAGGATCGTGACGGCAGATCGCATGCTCATCGAGCGTGCGCGGGAAGTCGCCAGCGAACCTGCAGAGTGGATTACGAAAGCCATCCACACCCTCCATGGATACCTGAGAGGCCCTTCGGCCCGATGCATTCGCAGAGTGATACGGCATCTGGATTCATCCGAATCAATGTTTGCCGCAACTTAAGTGAAACGCAGTCTAACACTTGCACTTGCGAGGATCGCAACAGGAATTATTGCCGAAGGTATCTCCTGCTCCGGAGAGGCCATCCGGGGGCGAAAAAAAGCCGGGCGCCGCAGCGCCCGGCTCGGTCTCGAAACACACTCAGTGCTTGCCGTGCGCGGCCAGCGCCAGCCAGGTGTCGACCACCGTATCGGGGTTCAACGACAGACTCTTGATGCCTTCATCCATGAGCCACTCCGCGAAGTCCGGATGGTCCGACGGGCCCTGCCCGCAGATACCCACATACTTGTCGGCCTTGTTACAGGCGCGGATGGCCATGGACAGCATCATCTTCACCGCCGGATCACGCTCGTCGAAGGCATGCGCCACCAGACCGGAATCGCGATCCAGGCCGAGGGTGAGCTGGGTCAGGTCGTTGGAGCCGATGGAGAAACCGTCGAAGCGCTCGAGGAAAGCATCCGCCTGCAGCGCATTGGACGGGATCTCGCACATCATCACCAGCTTGAGGCCGTCCTTGCCGCGCTGGATGCCGTGCTCGGCGAGCAGTTCGATGACCGCATCGGCCTCGCCCAACGTGCGCACGAACGGAATCATGATCTCGACGTTGGTGAGCCCCATGGTGTTGCGCACCTTCTTCAGCGCGGCGCACTCCATCTCGAAGCAGTCGCGGAAGCTCTGCGCGATGTAGCGCGAGGCACCGCGGAAACCGAGCATGGCATTCTCTTCCTCGGGTTCATAAATCTCGCCGCCGAGCAGCTTGCGGTACTCGTTGGACTTGAAGTCCGAGGTTCGCACGATCACCGGCTTGGGCCAGAAGGCCGCGGCGATGGTGGCGATGCCCTCGGCCAGCTTGTCGATGTAGAACTGGCGCGGATTGGCGTAGCCACGGGAACGGCGCAGGATTTCCTCACGCAGGCTGGCCGGTACGCGGTCGATGTCGAGGATGGCCTTGGGGTGGATGCCGATCATGTTGTTGATCACGAACTCCAGGCGCGCCAGACCGACGCCATGGTTCGGGATCTGCGCGAACTCGAAGGCCAGCTCCGGGTTGCCGACGTTCATCGTGATCTTGAGCGGGATATCGGGCAGGTTGCCGGTGTCGGTGGTCACCACCTCGAACGCGAGCTTGCCGCGGTATACATAACCGGTATCACCCTCGGCGCAGGACACGGTCACTTCCGTGCCCTCGTCCAGCACCTCGGTGGCATTGCCGCAACCGACGATGGCCGGAATGCCCAGCTCGCGCGCGATGATCGCCGCGTGGCAGGTGCGCCCGCCGCGGTTGGTCACGATGGCGGCAGCGCGCTTCATCACCGGCTCCCAGTTCGGGTCGGTCATGTCGGTCACCAGCACGTCGCCCGGCTGCACGCGGCTCATCTCGGCCGCGCTGGCCACCACGCGCACGGTGCCCGCACCGATCTTCTGGCCGATCGCGCGGCCCTGCGTCAGTGCCTTGCCATACTGTTTGAGGCGGTACTTCTCCATCACGTGCGCAGCCGCCTGCGACTTCACCGTTTCCGGGCGGGCCTGCAGGATGTAGAGCTTGCCGTCCTCGCCATCCTTGCCCCACTCGATGTCCATCGGGCGGCCGTAGTGTTTCTCGATGATCACGGCGTAGCGCGCCAGCTCCAGTACATCCTCGTCGCTCAGCGAGAAACGCTGACGGTCGGCTTCCGCCACATCCACCGTACGCACCGATTTGCCGGCCTGACGCGCTTCGGTGAACTCCATCTTGATCAGCTTGGAACCGAGGCTGCGACGCACGATGGCCGGCTTGCCCTCGGCCAGTTTGGGCTTGTGCACATAGAACTCGTCCGGGTTCACCGCGCCCTGCACCACCGTCTCGCCCAGACCGTAAGAGGCAGTAACAAACACCACGTCCTTGAAGCCCGACTCGGTGTCGATGGTGAACATCACGCCCGAGGCGCCGGTGTCCGAACGCACCATGCGCTGCACGCCGGCCGACAGGGCCACCACGTCATGCGCGAAGTTCTTGTGCACGCGGTAGGCAATGGCGCGGTCGTTGTAGAGCGAGGCGAACACTTCCTTCATGGCGTGGAGGATCTGCTCGTAGCCGTGAATATTCAGGAAGGTTTCCTGCTGGCCCGCGAACGACGCGTCCGGCAGGTCTTCAGCGGTGGCCGAGGAGCGCACCGCGAAGCTGCCCTCGCCGTCGGCGGTGAGGGCCTCGTAGGCGGCGTGGATTTCCTGCTCCAGACGCTCGGGGAAGGGCGTATCGACGATCCAGCCGCGGATCTCTGCGCCGACCTTCGCCAGCTCGACCACGTCGTCCACATCCAGCGTGGCCAAACGGGCGCTGATGCGCTCGGCCAGCCCCTGATGGGCGAGGAAGTCGCGATAGGCTTGCGCCGTGGTCGCAAAACCGCCCGGCACGCGTACACTGTCGGGCAGTTGACTGATCATTTCCCCCAGGGACGCATTCTTGCCGCCGACTTCTTCGACGTCGGTCATGCGCAGCTCGTTGAAGGGGATGACGTAGCGGGTCATGTAGACTTCCTCGCTTGCGGTTAAACAAAGTGCCGATTGGCGCGGATTCTATTCAGATTTGTTGCAGTGCAGTACGGTAGTCTCCCTTATTGACCCAGGTCAATTTTTTTGAGCCAATCCATGGCAAACCCCACCAAACGCACCGTCTTCTTCATCTCCGGCAGCACCGGCATCACGGCCGAGACCCTTGGCCACAGCCTGCTCACGCAGTTTCCCGAGGCCAAGGTGCATGGCGTGCGCATCCCCTTCGTCACCGACCCGGATCGCGCCGCAGCCTGCGTCACGCAGATCCGCGCGGCGGCCGAACGTGACGGCGTACGGCCGATCGTCTTCAGCACGCTGGTCGACCCGAAGATCGTCGACGCGCTGCGCGTCGCGGACGCTCTCTACATCGACCTCTTCGACCGCTTCATCGGCCCGCTCGAAACCGAACTCGAAATGCGCGCCTCGCACACCGCCGGCCTGTCGCACGGTATGGGCGGCGGCGGCAACTACCAGGCACGCATCGAAGCCATCAACTACGCCATGGCCCACGACGACGGCGTCTCGTCCGACGGCGAACTCGACGCGGCCGATGTCATTCTGGTCGGCGTATCGCGCTCCGGCAAGACGCCCACCAGTCTGTACCTCGCGATGCAGTTCGGCGTCAAAGCCGCCAACTACCCGCTGATTCCGGAAGACTTCGAACGCAACCGGCTGCCCGGCGCCATCGCGGCCCAGCGCGGCAAGCTATTCGGCCTGAACATCGCACCCGAACGCCTCTCGCTGATCCGCGAGGAACGCCGGCCAGGCAGCCACTACGCTTCCCTCGACAACTGCGTGCATGAGATTGCTGCGGCGCAAAAACTGATGCGTCGGGAAAACATCCCGTGGATCGACTCCACCACCAAATCCATCGAGGAAATCTCCGCTACCATCATGCAGGCCGTGGGACTGGAAGGCCACGCCTGGTAAGCCGGGGCAGCCACCACGCAGCGCATCACGGCCCTCACCGGGCGACACGAAGGACATCATGACAAGAACCCGACCCAAACGCCGCGGCGGCCTCGGCCGCGACACCGAACACCTCATCTGGCTGGCCACCGGCCTGGCCGAATCCGGCAGCCTGGCGGAAGACCGCTACTGGGAAAGCCAGCTCGTCGAGAACGTCGACCGCCTGCTCGCCGACCACGACGAGGACGCACTCAACACCGCGCTGGATCAGCTCTACGCCAAGGACGCCCGCGGTTACGAGGAGCTTGCCGACTTCATCGAGTCGCGCACCGAAACCGCCATGTCGCTCGACGATGCGCACGACGTGCTGCTGATCGGCGCCCCGGTGCTCGCCTGGTCGCGCTTCCGCATCCCGTCCAGCACCATTCCGCCGGCCGTGCTGGCCAACCTGCGCGTGCATCTGCAGGCCCACATCCTCGGCTCGGACGCCAAACTGGCGCTGGCGGACTACCTCTTCAGCCCGGACCAGTTGCCGCGCGGCTATTGCGCCACCAGCGAATTCGCCGACGCCATCGGCAAGGCCGCGCTGGCCGCACAGAACCTGCATATCGAGACCGAGGGCATGCCCGAGACTGCGCACTTCCTGTCCGACACGCGCTACCTGCTGGCCGCCATTGCCGTGCCCAAGGGCAAGCCCTTCTTCAGCTGGCAGGAACCGGGCGGCAGCCGCGACGACGCACTCGACCGCTGGCGCAGCCAGGGCGGCGCCAGCCTCGCGCCGCTGCTGCCGGGCTGCGCCACCGAGGTGGTGCTGCCGGAAGCCTATTTCGCCGCCAGCCGTCAGGCCGACCGCGAGAGTCGCCCCTACGCCATCCGCGCCTCGGTTGCCTTCCTCGGCGCCGAACTGGAAACGCCGGCCACCAACCTGCGCGCCGTCATCGCACCGTTCTTCGAGCGCGAGCTGGAGGAATACCGCATCGGCTTCGCACGCCGCGACGACGACAAGGTGGTGCATGGCGTGGTGTGGCCGCTGCTCGGCGCGGAAGACGAAAACGCCGACATTCCGGCGCAGATCGAAGCCGTGCTGCGCGACTGCGGCGTGGGCGACATCGTCTTCCTCGATCACCGTTTCCCGCTGGAATTCTGCGACGACTGCGGCGCACCGATGTACCCCTCGGCAGAGGGCGAGGTGGTGCACGCCGAGATGCCCGACGGGCACGGCGAACAGACGCCGCGTCATCTTCACTGAATGGAGCCCGCCATGAGCCGCAAGATCGAAAAGAGCGACGCCGAATGGGCGCAGCAACTGAGTCCCGAACAATTCCGTGTCACCCGCAAGAAGGGCACGGAGTTCTCGTTCTCGGGCCAGTACTGGAATCACTGGGATAAGGGGGAATACCGCTGCGTATGCTGCGATGCCCCGCTGTTCCACTCGGAACACAAGTTTGACGCCGGCTGCGGCTGGCCGAGCTTCTGGATTCCGTCCGCCCCGCAGAACGTCGAGGAAGAGCGCGACACCTCGCACGGCATGATCCGCACCGAGGTGCTGTGCGAGCAGTGCGGCGCACATCTGGGACACGTTTTCGAGGACGGTCCGCGTCCGACCGGCCTGCGCTACTGCATCAACTCGGCCTCGATCAACTTCAAGCCGATCGACAGCAAGTAAGCTGGCCCCTATCGACCGTGCCAGTAGCGTGGCGCCTGCTCGCGCCACGCCTGAATCTCCACCCCCTCCGCGCCGAACCGTGCCGTAATGGCGCCCTGCCCGTCGGTGCGCCAGTTGCGCGCGCCGGCGCGTGCCCAGCGTGACCACACGTCCGGGTACGGGTGACGGTGGGTGTTCAGGTTGCCGACCGCATGGATGACGTGCGCGGCATTCACCGCAGCCACGAACTGCGGCGTCGACGAACCGCGACTGCCGTGATGCGGCGCCACGATCACCTCGGCACGCAGCCAATCAGGCGAGCGCGCCAGCAAGGCATGCTCACTCGGCGCACCGATGTCACCCGGCAGCAGCAGCCGGCCCGCCGGAGCGCTCACTCTGAGGACGCAGGAGCGCTCGTTGCGCCGCGCACTGGCGGCGCCCTCGACCGGGTGAATGAAGTCGAAGCGCACACCGTCGAATATCCACCCGCCGCCAGCATGGCACGGCTGCGGCTCCATCGGCGGGGCCGGCCAGCGTGCTTCCTCCGCCTCCAGACCCGACCACAGCCGCGCGACCGGCAGCTGCGCGAGCAATGTGGCGGCACCGCCGATGTGATCGCTGTCGCCATGCGACAGCACCAGGGCATCGAGGCGCCGCACGCCCTGCGCGCGCAGATACGGAATGAGCACGCGTCCGCCGGCATCGGCCTCCGGTCCGTAGGCGGGGCCGGCGTCAAACAGCACGTCATGCGCCGCCGTCTGCACATGCACTGCCAGCCCTTGCCCCACATCCAGCACGGTGGCGCGGAACTCGCCCGGCAACGGGCGAGACGGCGACCACAGCAAGGCCGGCACGATGGCCAGCACTCCCGCAGCCCGCGCCGGTGTACCGCGCGGCATCAACAACCATGCCGCGCCGAACAGCGCGCACAGGATCAGCGTCAGCGGCACCTGCGGGCCATGCCACAGTGCCCACGGTTGTGCCGCCAGCCAGCTCAGCCCGTGCATCATCAGGCCGGTGACGAAATGCGTGACTTCCAGCAGCCAGGGCCACGGCAGCAGCACCGCCAGCAACACCAGCGGAGCAATCACGAAGCTCACCAGCGGAATCGCGAAGGCATTGGCCAGCGGCCCGGCCAGCGAAAACGCGCCGAACAGCATGAACAGCACGGGCGCCAGCGCCAGCGAGATCGCCAGCTGGATACGCACCGCGCTGCGCAGTGCCCCGTCCGTCACCAGCCGCCCGCAGCTCACCAACAGGATCACCGCCACCGCCCCGAAGGACAGCCAGAAGCCGGCCGACAACACCGCCCACGGATCCGCCACCAGCACGCACAACAGCGCCAGTGCCAATACCCGCGTCGGCTCCGACTGACGCCCGCTGGCCAGCGCCAGGGCCGCCACCGCCAGCATGATCAGCGCACGCTGCGTCGGCAGCCCGAGCCCGGCCAGCAAGGCATACGAGGCGGCCGCAGCCAGCCCGCACAGGGCAGCCACTCGACGGGCCGGCACGCGCAGGATCAAGCGTGGCGAGCGCCGCCAGAGCCAGCCGGCCAGTCCGCCGAAGGCCAGCGCGACCAGCGAGACATGCAGGCCGGAGATGGCCACCAGATGACCGACCGCCGTGCGACGGAAGACCTCCCACTCGGCCTGCGTGATGGCACGCTGATCCCCGATCGCCAGCGCCGTCAGGATGCCCGCGGCCGGGCGCTCTCCCAGGGTGCCCTCGAATCGCCGCCGTACGTCATCCCGCCAGCGGTGCACGGCATGCATGAACCCCGGCACCGCCGCGTCGAGGCGACGGTTGCGCGCGTCCTCGCGCACGTAGCCGGTCGCGCGGATGCCGCGCTCGAGCAGCCAGGCCTCGTAATCGAAGCCACCAGGGTTGCTGAAGCCGTAAGGACGCTTGAGCCGCACGATGAGTTCGTGCCTTTCGCCCGGCCGCAAGTCGGCCGGCACGTCGCCACGCCCGCGAAAGGCATACCAGCCCAGCTGGATGCGGCGTGGCACCTCGGCGTCGGAGGATTCCACCGCCAGCACGAAACGCCATGCGCCCCCTTCAAGCCGCTGCGGCAGGCCGTCGATGACGCCGCGCACCTGAAGGTCACGCGATTCATTGCTCATCGGCAAGGCATCGGCCAGACGCCACTCGGCACGCCAGCCCGCCCACGCGAAACCGGCCATGAAGGCGGCAGAGAACACCAGCACCCATCGTCCGCGGCGAGACACGAAGACACACCCGGCGACGGCGGCTGCACATAGAATCGAGGTGGCGAGCAGCACGCCGCGCTCCGGCAGGGTCGGCAGACACTGCAGGGCGAGCACGCCG